>CAXGPR010000002.1:0-128927 GCA_964011675.1 uncultured bacterium | reverse complement strand
CGTATTCATACTAATTCCCGAGGCTGATGTGGCGCAAAAATCTTCATTTATCCGTAAATCTCAGGAGCATTAATTTGATTCCATCCCTTTGTGAAATAACTTATGCGTGCTCTACTCGCAAAGTTCAAAATCTAAGTGTCACATCAAAGTGCATTAGTCGATAATTCTATCGGCATCTGTATTGAGCTGCCAAACGATCTACGCTCAACTCGCACACGGTCTTAAATCCACACACACTGCTTCACATTATGGGGGCTAACCATCCACCGTCCACCGGCAATGCAGTGCCCGTAATCCACTCAGCGTCGTCCGAAGCGAAAAACACAGCAGCTCGACCAATGTCACTCGGTAAACCCAAACGCGGCAGTGGAGTGCGATGTCGCGAAGCCTCAATCTGCTCTTCCGTTAGGTAGTCTTGGATAGGCGTCTCAATATAGCCGGGACAGATCGCATTAACCGTGATATTCTCACTGGCTAACTCGACAGCCGAATCTCTTGTTAGATTGACCAAGCCAGCCTTAGCAGGCGGATAAACCGGACCACCACCGCCAGCAAAAGCATGTACCGAAGCGATGTTAATAATGCGACCTGCATGCGATTTCTTTAAATGTGGAACCGAATGTTTTGTGCACAAATAAGGACCTCGTAAATTTATTGCCATCACTCGATCCCAGTCATCCACCTGAAGTTCTTGGCTGTTTCCAGGGACATGTATACCAGCGTTGTTAACGACAATATCAAGAGCACCCCAGGTCTTAAAGCAAGCCTCGATCATAGCCTCAACCGACGCAGCATCACCCATATCAACAGGAACGAAGTGCGAAGCGCCTCCAGCCTCAACTATAACCTGCGCTGTGGGTAATTGGGCTTCAACATCGTGATATTTCCCCTGCTTAGGCTGTTTACTCAAATCTGCCACAGTAACACAAGCCCCTTCGCGCGCCAATTCCAAACAAATACCTCGCCCAATACCCGAAGAGCCTCCCGTCACCAGTGCTACTCGATCGCGTAGACGCATACTGTGTCTCCTCTAATATCTTTAAATAATACGTAATTCTCTTTATTTGTTATGTTCATACATGCTTAGAGATAAAATTATTCCCTACCCTCGTCAACGTATATGAAGAAGGCCATGCTCCACTTTTTACCACTACTCTTGCTACTACCCGCCGTTGCTCAAACCCAACCCGCTGACAACACACCCACGCACTTGGATCTTATTCGCGAAACACGCGCATTCAGAGACAGTGTGCTTCGCCACAGCAACGACTCGCCTCTACTAGCCGACGATATTCCTACGTTCAGCGGACTTACATATTACCCGATAGATCTACGATATCGCATCATCGGACAGATGCACCTCTACGCGCGCCAGCGCCAGATCGAAGTGCCCGACACCGGCGGCACGACTATCACGATGGAACGTTTTGGCCGCCTCTACTTTACCTGGGAGGAAAAAGAGTACTGGCTAGAGATCTATCGCAGCTTTGAAAACGTTCAATTGGAAGCCTTTTTTCGCGACGAGAGCAACGGATCAACCACATATCCAGGCGGACGCTACGTCGCAATAGAACCACTACAAGATGGACTCTATCTGATTGATTTCAATATGGCTTATAATCCATATTGCGATTATAATCCGGCCTATATTTGTCCAATGCCGCCCCCGCATAATACACTGCCCTTCAGCGTAGAGGCCGGCGAACTGGCTTATGGCACAGATCTTGCAAATCAGGCGACAGACTAACCGCCTGTGACGCGGTTTCTTTTGTCCCTTTCGCGCGGAGATTTCTGTGAGGCGTTTCATTCTTCTATTCTCCCTGGGCGCTCTTACTGCAGCGACCGCTCAGGTCGTGCTCAGTTTGGGTATTCACCCGGAACAGTTAGCTCCCCTTCACTGGCTCTTACCCGGGGTAGCCGTTTTTATTGTCGGTACTGCTATGGCTGTAACTGGACTGCTTGGACTCGGTGAGCACTACCAGCGCTTGGCCTCTCACCTCCCAGCTCTTCTCGCTATCAAACAGGTAGACGACAATACAAACCTGCCCCTGCGCAACTTTGAAGCCGTTCAGAATAGTGAACACCGCTTTTGGCGCGGTTACCGCCATGCCGCCGCAGCCCTCTGCCTGTTTTTACTTTCTCTCTTCTCCATAAGCTTGCTGCTTATAGAAGCCGAAACAAGCTTTGTTCACTACATGGCCGGACTGAGTGCCGACGTAGCTATCTTTGGTTTGCTCGGATTCTTATGGGCAACGCATGCACTCCGCCTCACTCGACAGAGTCACGTCAGCGCCCGTTCCACGGGCGAACGCCTCGCTGGACTACCCAACCGCAAGCCCGAAGAAGAAAAGCAACCAATCAAAAAGCCCGAACGCGTCCAATGGAGTAATCGCCCTTCGCGTAAGAGACTGTACCGCGGTCATTTAGAGCGCACTATACGCGCAGTTCCCGCGCGCTAAAAAGCTGTTTTTAAGCTTGCCAGTATGCGAGTTGCCTCTCTATATTTGGCAATATTTTCCCACACGAGGCCATAATGTGGAAATAATTTCTGCATTACCTCAGTCCACCCCGCGCAACGGACAGCCTACAAGTCTACTTGCGCCCCTGATTTAGAAAGCGGTTTATTCCCGTTTTTTCGGCTCTTTTTTCCCCCTCAGCCGGTTTTAGGGATTAAAATTCCACTTGCCAGACACTTTAGGCATTATTTTTGCTAATTAAGCCATGGTTTCACACTCAGACCAGAGGAATGATAATGCAAACCTCAGCGCAGACACAGCCCCAATATGCTGAAACACTCTCCGTGCTCGGAGACCAATGTGCCCAGTGCATCCACGTAGCCAAGCAAGTACGTTCCCAACTGCAGTTGGGAACGTCAGCGGCCGATTTAACGCCGCTCCTGAGCCAATCAGCCGCCCAAGTCACGCGCCTCCAACAGGGCATTCACGCCCTCGCACAGCATCCTCCGCAGGAAGCGCGCGATGAAATAAACCATTTAGCCGAACTGATGGGCGCACTGTTGTCTATAGAGGAGGGCAACCACCAATTCCTGAGTTCCAAAGGTCTGCCCATCAACCGTCCGCGCCCCTACCAATACGGCGCAGCGCGCACGCCCCGGAGCTAAGAGAAAGTTCGTCATGACGCCCGCAGATTCTACATCCCCTCTGCATCTGGGACGCAACGATAACCAGCTGGACAACTTCACTGATTCGTACGTCTTATTTCAGGAAACGACGCGAAAATATCGCGAGGCCTACGAGCAGCTAGAGGCCCAGTTTGAATCGCTTACGTTGAAGCTGGAAGAGACCAACGTTGACCTCCAAAAACGGGTTGAGGAACGCGATCGCATAACCAATTATTTGAACAACATTCTGGACAGCATGAGTGGCGGCGTCTTGGTGGTTGATATGGATAGCCAAATCACCCATTTTAATCAGGAAGCCGAAGAGCTAACCGGCTACGGGCAGGACCAGGTTCTGGGCTATCCCTACGCCGATATAATCGGACTAGCCGACGGCCGTCAAAACACTGCCATGCACACGCTCGACACCGGCGAGCGCTTGTTCAATAAGGAAAAGAGCCTGCGCCGCGCCGACGGCCGCGTCATTCCCCTAGGCTTCAGCACGTCTCTACTACGAGATGAGCAGGGCACCGTCCTAGGCGTCGTCGAAGTCTTTAACGACCTGACCGAGGTCAAACGCTTAGAGGCTGAAGTGCAGCGGGTCAATACGCTGGCCGCTTTAGGAGAGATGGCAGCTACAGTAGCGCACGAGATACGCAACCCGCTCGGGGGCATCGCCGGCTATGCCGGCATGTTAGAGCGAGACCTGTCGAGCGAAGATCCCAACCGCCGGCTTGTGCACCGCATTATCGAGGGCGTGGGACGGCTAAACCGCATAGTCTCTAGCTTGCTCACCTATACGCGTCCCTTGCGCCTAAACGCCTACCCCGTCAATTTAGTTGAAATAGTCGAAGAGACCACTGCTTTCTTTGAAATCGACCTCGAACGTCAGCGCGACGATATAACCTTAGCACGTTCCTACGAAAGCGATGCACTCGTCTGCCGCCTCGATCCCGAGCAGCTCCAGCAGGTCATTCTTAATCTCTTACAAAACGCGACCCAGGCCATGCCCGAAGGTGGCACTCTGCAGATTCGTGTTTTCTCCGAAGGAGAACTCGGCGCCTTCTGCATTGGCGACACGGGCATCGGCATGGAAACCGACGTGCAAGAGAAACTCTTCACGCCCTTTTTCACGACTAAAGAGGACGGCACGGGTCTGGGACTGGTAACTTCGAAAAAAATCGTCGAGGCGCACAACGGCACCATACGCGTCGAAAGCCAAGTCGGTCAGGGCACCCAATTTTATGTCCATTTACCCCAATAAAACCACAGCGAGGAATACACAATGGCAAACAAAAGCATCTTAGTAGTGGACGACGATTCGTACGTTCGCGAGGCGACCGAAGAAATTCTGCGGCGCAAGCAATATGCCGTCGATACGGCTACCGACGGCAAGGCCGCGCTGGCTAAGCTCGATGACACCGACTACGATCTCATCTTGTCCGACATCAAAATGCCTGTAATGAACGGCTTGGAGCTACTTGAATTGGCTCGCCTTAAGGCGCCAGACACGCACGTCATCATGATGACGGCCTTCGGTACGATTGAAGATGCGGTCACCGCTATGAAAAAGGGCGCCTACGACTACGTGCAAAAAGGCTCAGCCGACCCTACCGAAATTGAGCTAGTCGTCGAACGCGCACTCAGATTTCAAGAGACCGAACGCGAGAACAGACGCCTGCGCTCTGAACTAAAGGACAGGTACAGCTTTGGCAGCATGATTGGCAAAGCGCACAATATGGAACAGATCTTCGATATGATCGGCACTGTGGCAGATAGCCGCGCAACCGTGCTCATATGCGGCGAAAGTGGAACGGGCAAAGAACTGGTAGCACGAGCTCTGCACTACAACAGCGCGCGTAGCGCCGCACCTTTTATCCGTCTCAACTGTGCGGCGCTGCCCAAGGATCTGATGGAAAGCGAGCTGTTTGGACACGAAAAAGGCGCTTTTACAGGCGCCATCAAGCAGAACCGCGGCCGCTTTGAAATGGCTGACGGCGGCACGCTCCTCCTCGACGAAATCAGCGAAATCGATCCCGCTCTGCAGGCCAAATTACTGCGCGTGCTACAGGAGCGCGAATTCGAGCGCATAGGTTCGACGCAAACCATCAAAGTAGACGTGCGCATCGTCGCCACGACCAACCGCGATCTGCGGGCCGAAGTGGAAGCGGGCAACTTCCGCGAGGACCTCTACTACCGCCTCAACGTCATAGAAATGACCTTGCCTCCACTGCGCGAGCGCAAAGAAGACATCCCTGCTCTCGTCAATAACTTCATCTCCAAGTACAACGACGAAAATGGCAAAGACATCGAGGGTATAGGCGAAGATACACTCGAGGCACTCATACAGTATGACTGGCCTGGCAACATTCGCGAGCTCGAAAACTATACCGAGCGAGCTGTCGTAGTATCGCGCGGTCCTCACCTCACCATAAGCGACTATCCACAGCGCCTTTCCGCCGGCCCGCAGAACCGGGGTGACGGCGGTATCCACGTCGGCATGACGGTCCACGAGATGGAACGGCGCTTGATTATGAAAACGCTTGAATCGTGCAAAGGCAACCGCACCGAGGCCGCTTCTTTGCTAGGTATCAGCACGCGCACCCTGCGTAACAAGCTGCACGAGTACGGCGAGATGAGCGCATTTAAAGAAAACGGCCGAAACGACTTTGAAGTCGAACAGGAAATGGAAGCCGTCGCCGTTTAGCACACCATGCACATGGTTTAATACTGCGAGCGGGAGGGTCGTTTATTGCCCCCCGCTCGTTTCCTTTCCCCTAACCTGTCAGAAACGCTGCTTTCCGCAATTGATTTATTACCTCTGTCGCGCTATTTTCTCCCACTTCATGGGCCACGATCTGATGGCAGTTGATTTCGCCGATCGAGAAAAGGCCGTATTGCCCAGCAAAACACCCTGTTTGTATTGAGCAATTGGGAGATCAACCTTTTGTCTGCTTCCAGCTTTCCCCTACGACTCGTAGCATCCCACAACCCACGCGCCGGACTCTGGCGAGCGCGACGCGGCTCGGGCAACTACGTTAGCGCGGGCACGTATCGCATTTCAAGCGAGCAGCTCGTACCCCCATCATTGCAGCTTGACGAAGACAACAGCGCTGAAGCTCAGCTGACTGCGCGGCTTTGCGAACGTGCCCTACACCTAGTCCTACGTCGTTTTTCTGGCTCGATCAGCGAAGTTCTCTGGACCGAACTTGACGGCCGGCGCATCCGCTTTATGCGCAACCACGATCGCCTGCTCGACCAAAAAGACGGAGACCTGTGTATATCCTGCGAAATCGCGTCGGAATTAGGCATAGAGTGGGACGAGCAGAAAAACGATCTCACCGCCGCGCAGCCTGAAATACTCAACGGCTTTGAAGTCCTGCTGGCTCTGGGCCAGTTCTATTCGTTTAGCGTCATTGCGCAGATGCCACCCCGCCGCGCTCTGCACGAAGTTCTATCGCTGCACGACGCACTCTCGCTCAACGAGCGCCTGCGCCTGCACCAACTGCTTGAACGTCCCCAGCTAGACAGCGGCAACGCCTTTGGCCTATTTCTCGAACGGGCCTGTAGCCCGTGCCCAGAAGATATGGACGAGACCACTTGGCACGATTTGCACATCACTTGGCTACTGGGTCAGGAACGTATCGACCTACCTTACGATCGCCGAGCGGCCCGCGAAGTTCTAGCCAGCGAAATCGATCCCGACGAGAAGCGCCTGCGTCTTTACGAAGTCCTCCGATCATACGACCGCGATATGGAAGGCGACAATATCCGCCGCATTGCCGCCGAAGTCCGTGACCAGCGACAGGAGCTTGTTTTTGGTCGCATGAGTCGCGCTTTTCACAACCAGGGCACGCTTTTTGCCGATGCCGCCCTGCTCCTCCCCGACGCGCGCATGGGCGAACTAGCAGACGCGCTCGACAAGGCCACTCACGGTAGCGAGGTGCTTCAGCCGACGGCAGAAGCGCTACGCCTGCTGCTTAAAAAGGGTGAAGAAGTAGCCCTCACACAGCTGGAAGGAGCCTGCGAGCGCTTTGAAGAGGCCGTATTAGAAGTTCAGCAGCAGGATACGTTGGCCTTTCTCCAGCGCGCCAGAGAACGCGTGGAAAACCACGGAGACGAGCTGGCCAGCACGGAGCTACCCTCCGTAGAAGACGCGCAGATCGGACAGCAGACTGCAGCGCGCCTGCGCCTCGTAGAGGACGTACGACGCGCCGCGCTGGCAGCGAAAAAGCGCAACGCAGCCTACGTCGTCGTAAGCCAGCGTCCCTCTCCTACTGGCTCGCACCTGCTCGTAAAAATAAACGAATTTGAGGAGCCCTACTTGGGCAAGTCGGAAAACCTCAAGAAACTGGTGCGCCTATCGGGTAACCGAGTGTACAGCAGTCCCGACTACCGCTGGCTAGAAGAGGCCGACCACTGGATTGAGGCCATTCCCCTATTCATAAAAGAGCAGGTATCTACCATCGACGGGCGCGAACAGACACGAACAGTCGTCGACATCGCCGGCATGGAAGAGTCGTTTCGCGAGGAGATGGCCGATCATTGGGCGCGCAACATACGGCGCGTGCTCGAAGGCGAATGGATCGGCCTGGCCCGCGAGTGGATTGTCGGCGAGGGCGGGAGTGATGCCGACTGCTTGGAGCGCGCTGCCGATCGGGCCAGCGCAGAGGATATCCTGGCCGTGGCTTCTCTCTTGGCCGGACTGTATGAGCGCGAGACCGCAAAGATCCATTATCTGGTAGAGCGAGAAGACATTGAGCCCTACACCGCGATGCGCCACTTTTTTCTCGAGCGCGATCACGAAGCCATCTCGCACCTGAATTCGCTGCGCGAGCAGGGCCTTCCGCTCGATGAAGCCGCAGCACAAGCGGCCGCTGCAGCCAACGTAGCATACGATTTAACCCCGTGGGCCACGCGTCAAGAAGAGGCCTTCCAACCGCGTCCGACGCTTCCCACTCTGCACGTCCTCACCACGCAGTCCGCCGGTATGACAGAGGGCTACATCCGAACATGGTTAGAAGAGTCGATGGCCCTTTACAATGTCGTCCACCAGTGCGACCTGCAAGCACATGTCGAAGAGCGTCAGCGCTTTTACGCCGATCGTATTACCCAGCTTGGACGTCAGATCGTGATCGAATTGGGCATTTGGGTTGAAGTGGAGGAATTCGCCTCGCGCGAGCAACTCACAGAAGAAGCCGCGCTACGCCGCGTTGTAGGCGGAAACGGGCAGGTCCAGCGCGAGCTGGCTACGCTCGGCGTGCTCATCGCCCATCAGGAAGCATCCGAGGGACATGCTGCGACCGAGCTGAGCGAACCAGCACTCGTAGAAACCTATCTGCAGGCCAACGGACAGGCGCTATGGGACGACGTACTCGGTCAGGTCATAGAGCGCAACGGCGAGCCGCTGCGGCAGGCCGTTGAAGACTATCGCAGTACGCACGCCGAGTCCGATTACGACAGTGCCCTGCGCGCCGTCGTAGAGGACGATGAAGCGTATCGGCAAGACGCCGAGACCTACGCCCGCTTTGCCGCACGCCAGCGCGTGCTCGAAGCGCTGGATCGCGACGATCCCACCCTTTGCCTGCGCCAGCATGCCGACAGCTTCCTGCGCCGATATGGCCGCTTGACCAAGACCACAGCACGCAAGGAAATTATTGCCGAGCACGGCCTTTCTCACCGCACCTTATATCCACAGCACCACTATCAAGCCAGTGGCGCCAACAAGCGCTACCACCTGCTATACACGCCCAGCCGCGTCGATTTGGGTCACCGCGAACGCGAGTCAGTTGAGACATGGTCGCAGTGGGTAGGGGGAGCCGATCGTGCCGCTGCCCGCGTGGGACGCCACATTTACGGCCTCATAAACAAGTCGGTACAGAGTTATGAGAGCCTAACCCAACCAGAACTGCTCAAAACAGGTGAAAACGCTTCTATGAGTTCGCATTTCGCCTTTTCCAACGCACTGTCCCTGATGACAACGGCCTCGGGGCACGGCGACATCGAAGAGATGGGCGATCAAATGAGCCGGCGGCGCGACCGACTAATCCATCCAGCTGGCGAAGCATACGGCGGCTACTGCGTGCCCAAAGACGGCCTGTTCTTGGAATTCGTCCTTACGCTGACCCGCGGGGAAAAACTGCGACAGATCGGGCTGCCTGAAGACCAGCACGAGCGCGCCGTCGAGCTAGCGCACGACATCTTGGCTCGCCGCGATGAATACGATACACGATTCGCTTGGGAACAGTGGGCAGCCGACTACCTGCACCAGAATATGGACGGCGCATCGTCTATTTTCCAGCTAACGCGCGTGGCCGAAGTCTTGGACGGGCTCGGCCAGCCCGAACTCCGCGACCCCTACCGCGTAATGACCAGCTTAGCGGCTCACTGGGGTATCCACAAGATGGTCGCCGGCGGTGAGCACGTGAACCGCTTTATGCCATTTTTTAAGACCTGGCTGCTGCGCCAAGCCGTTGTCCAAGCGGCCCAGCGACATCCCGAGCTACCCATAGACAGTGCGCGGCCCGTAGTCGTCATGGCAGCTGAATACAAGCCCGACACCCAAGACGGTCGCTTTGCAGCTGGCATGCGCAAATTTGAAATTATGGCCGGCATCGGCCAGCATTTGCTCTACTCACTAGACAGTGAGGGGCAGGAACTAGCCGCCCTCACAAGCGAAGGCTACGCGGCCCTGCACACGCGCGGGCGCGGCGAGCACGTCCTGTCGCTGCTCGGCGTGCAGTCAGCAGACATAGACCAGACTGCACTCGAAACCCTCTTTCCCGCCTATGCGCCACCGTCCGAAATGCGCATCGTATCTCCTACGGGCCTGTCGACCCAAGACCTGCTTTCTTACACCAGCGACACGCGTCTAGAAGAGATTGCCTCCGAAGTAGAAAATCGCTTGTTGGCCAGCGGATTTTCTGATGGAGAAATTGATGCCAACATGCAGGTATACGGCCCCAATCTAATGCGCTGGGCTCACCGCGCTCCTGTAGACGAGGAAACGAAGCTCGCACTCGGTAAAGAACTGGGCGGCCGCCTGCACGCGCTTCATTTAGCCACCGTCGGTCCAGATTACGAATTTGAGCGAGCCCTACAGGGCGCGGATGTGCTAGATGCTGGCATACCACACCGCCAGCTGCTCGGTCTATTAGAAGATCCGGCGCTCATCTGCGATCTCATGCTGGAAGGCAATCCGCACAGCGCACTGGTGATTGTCGACGGAGCCTCCGGCGCACGACGCCGTGCCATGAACCGCTTAGACATCATGCTATTTTTTGCCGCGGGAGACAATCGCCAGCGCGAGAGCGTCTACGCCAGCATTGGGTTGGGCGGCGAGACGATCGAATCTTGGCGCGCCACCATGCGCCGCCGGCGCCGGCGCGCCGAATCTCTGGGTACGGCTCTCTGCCAAGGACGCTCGGAGACAGCCAAACGCCTCTATGAGGAACTTTGCGAAGAGATTAGACAGGAACAGGAAGTCGAACAGCAGCTCGACGAAGCGGCCAAGCTGCACCGCTTTGGCCGAGACCGGGCGCGCGATCGCCAAATCGCCCATCTCTTGGCTAGCATCGGACGCGGTCTGCCCCTAGCGCAGCTGGACTTTGAGACCTTTCTCGCGCTAGGCGGTCTATTCCTGTTAGACGGCCAGTCCGAGCAGGATATTCGCGCCTATCGGGAACAGTTTGATACGAGCGTCGCGGCCCTCTCCGGTCGGGCCGCACCCGACGCGCAGCGCCCGCTCAGCAACCTGCTAAACGTGCGCTTCCAGCCGTGTGTAGAAGAATTCCGAGAGGAAAAAGGCATTGAGAGTTCCAATAAAGCAGCAGAAGAAAGCCCAGCTGTCGCCATCGAGGCTCGGCGTCAACTGGCCGAGCGCATCGCTTTAGCACGTGCACTCAACGAACGTCAGAGCGCATTTGAAGCCGTCGACACGACGAAGATTTCCTTTGACGCGGCTTATAGTGCGGCAGTAGAGGCCCTGGGCGACGGCGCTTCCGTCCTCACCGAAGCAGATTTTGGAACCTTTTGCGGGCACGCCCGCACCGCCCTATTGGTCTTGGCTAGCCAGCTCTATGACGAGAGTAACCCGGAAGAAACACAGGGTTTTATCGAGCGCCTATCCACTCTGTTTGGCACGCGTCAAATCGAAGAGGAGCACTGGCGCGCTGTATCAGGCGGCTACGAGGACATCGGCGACCTAGGGCGTCTGGCTCAGCGAGCGGTTGAATCGGCTCAGCTGGCGCATATCAGCGAGGCCGAACGCGATCGCCAACTCAATATGATCGCCCAAGCCGGTGAGCTGTTTTATAGTCTGTGGGCGATCGAGACGACGATTGCGGCTACGCACGCCGCCCCCGAAGAGCGCGACACGGAAGCGCTGTGGTCCGATCTCACCGCTTTTTTCGCCGAGACCATCAACGACCACTTCCATCCCTACCGCCCCTGGATTTTTGATCGCGGTATTGGCTTTGACCATTACGACGGAGAGGCATTTTACGCGCTAGCCAACCGCCACCACGCCTGGCTTTACCGCTATTTACGCACGGTTATTTGCACCTGTACCGAGCTAGCTGAACGCTCTACGACAGAGCAAGATCTACTGCTGGGCAACGGCCTTAACGGCACGCCGATAGCGGCTATTGGCGCCGGAGCCGACAGCGAGGCCGAGCGCATGTGGCGCTGCTATGGTCAGCTGCGCGAGATCGCTTTTATACGCAACGACGGCTTCCCTATTCCTGAGACCTTCGAACAATTTGATCCTGAGCTCATAGACGCCAGCCAACGCGTCAACCACGTTTTTGCTGTGCCCGTTGGGCGGACGCACTATTCGCGTGCGCTGGCCGAAGGCCCTACCCTGTGCCGCAAGTTAACCGAAGAAGGACGTCCAGGCGCCAATCTCATTATCAGCCGGCACATCAGACTAAATGATACCGAACCGCAAACCGTATGCATTAACAGCGGGCACTTGTATATCGATCAGACGACCTATACACAAGCCCTGATCCGCTGCAGAGGACTATCTCAAGCAGAGGCAGAGCGTCGGGCCGCCGCCGTCCCAGCCAAAGGCATTCGCATTGCAGTCGCGTTTACGCGACCCGTTTTAGCGGCCCTTGTCTACCCCTTTCACGGCGATCCCATCTACGATGAGGGGCTTCTGGAAGCCTGCGGACTGCCCTATACCATCCAGTCGCGCTTCCACACATGGACTACGTATGACAAGGCGAAATACCCCGATATTTTCCCACCCTCGTCGGGCGTCGACATTCCCGACGAAATCGACTGGCTCAGCCAGTACGGTCGACGAGCCAGCGAGGCGCAAGCCAAGGAGTGGATTGAACACGGCTTAGAGGGGACGCCCTACATTGGCTTAGCCGCGTTCGCCCACCAGCACCGCATCGTAATCGTTAAAGATGCGGCCGGTTCCGGCGGACGGGGTATGAGCGTTTTTGTATTGCGCCGCGTCGACGGTAGTGTAGACGAAGACGTCATGCGAGAAGCTGTCGACTTCACGTATCAGATCTCGCTTAAAAACAACGTATCTATTCAAGAAGTCGTAGTCTCGTCGCCCGAATATTGGGCCAACGAATCCTTTATGCGCTCTTTTGTCGACCGCCAAATTATCGACTGGAGCAGTCCCGTAGACCGCCAGCGCCGTCCTCGTACCAGTATATACGGCTCGCACCGCATTATTCTTTCGACCGATGTGCCCCAAGCCGAAGCCGATGCGGACAAATGGCACATATCGCACTGGATTACGCTCAACAGCAAGCAGCTCGTCACCAACGTGGGACGCGGGGGTAACCTTGACCTCTTTTTGCCTGAGATCGTGCAGGAACCGCATCGCCAAGCGCTTTTTGCCAAGCTGGCCCAAGCCGGTAAACGCGTTATGGAAGCCTTGGCTTCCTACGAAGCGCACACGGCCGAAAAATACAGAGAAGAAACAGGATGCGAAGTCGGACGAGATTTAACCGGCGTGTCCTACGGCAACCCGCGCTACATGATGCTCGACTTCCTCGTTGCACCCCAATTTTCCCACCCGGGTGAACTAGTCGACATACGCCCTCAGTACGACGCGCAGGGACAACGCATCGGCGCAGAGTATCTGCTGCGCGAGGGCAGCCGCACTTTTCCGAGCCGGATTGCCGACTGGCGGATTGTGCTCGTCGAGCCCAATGTTGGCTTAGGCCTCTGGGATCGCGTGGCGCTGCGCGAAAGCATCGTCGAAACCCAGCGAGCCGAAGAACAGCATAGGCCCATAGACCCGGATGCGACGGGTCAACAGTCGCGCATCGTGCTTTCTGATCTGAGCAAGGCCGGTGAAGCCTATCTAGACGCGCTGGAGCGGATCGGCATTGACCGCCGCTAAGGTCGGGCTGCAGGAATCGGCCTGCAGACGTGCCGAACGCGCACTAGGGCTGAAATCGGGTGCTACGCTAAAGTCATTAGAACTCAGCGTCGCGCTCAAATATGCCCTGAGCCAGCGCTCCCTAGACGACGCGAATGATGCGCTCGACTCGCTATGTGCGCTGTGGGATTGGTCGAAATTCGACGCGGACAACTGCGTACGCCAAGCCCTAGAGCGCGATCCGATCTACCGACATCGGTTAATCGAATCAGCACGCGACGCACAAAGCAGCCAGCCTCTAGCGCCCGAACTCTGTCTAGCGCCCTCCTCTCTGGGAGCAGATACCCTATCCCACCTGCTGCCCGGCACGCACAATCACGCCGTCGTCTTTGCACAGCCTGCGCTGATTACGCACGAGCTTTATCCTCTCGTAGTCGACGCCTTTACCGCGGACTCTACTGCGATTGGACGAACCTATTTTAACGTCATGGGCGTTCATATCGACTGGATTGATGATCAGCATCGAATACAGCGTGCCCTTTTCTTTGACCTGAACGCCCAACGCTTCATAGAAGCATCGCTAGTAGTGCCCC
Source organism: uncultured bacterium (assembly GCA_964011675.1). Taxonomy (GTDB): domain Bacteria; phylum Latescibacterota; class UBA2968; order UBA8231; family UBA8231. Next base: position 114,865 of record CAXGPR010000002.1, on the reverse strand, counting down.
AGCCAATAGAAAGCGCGCACTTTCTCAGCTTGGGATGCGAAGAACAAGCCCTTCACGCTCACTGGTCAGCTCACCTCCCAGTTTTCCAGATCAACCCGTGGTGCCAGGCGCAGTGGGCAGACGATAAACAGGCCTCCATCAAAGCTTGGACGCAGAGCGGGATTAATGTACCCAGAACGCGCCTAATTACCGTGGCAGATGCATCCACTGTGCGGGCATGGCTTGACAGCTACGGAACACTGGTAGTTAAACCGAATAGCGCCAGTGAAGGCCGCGGCGTAGCCTACCTACATACCCCAGAGGATTGGTTGATCTACGCTAAAGAGCAGAACGAGCAGAACGATCTACTATTGCAAGTGCGGCGAGATCGCGTTTTTTTTAAAGACCGAGAACGAGGCAGCCTGCATACACTGGCCGTGCGTGTACACGTTTCCCGTTGCGACGATAGTCGACGTGCCGATTCTCATTACGTGCAGCTGGGCGCGCACGTCCACGCACCTGCTTCGCGAGCACGAGGCGGCCGCATCGTACCGGCTGCGGATATAAAAGACCAGTTAGTTTACAGACAAGAGGGAAAATGGCGACCCATCGAGTTGAACTCCTCTTTCTGGGACGAGACCTTTGATTGCGCAGAGCGCGCGGCATCCGTTTTTCCTGACTTAGCGCTAGTGGGGCTGGACTTCGTCATCGATATGAAAGGTCTTCGACCAACGGCCATACCCATAGAGGCCAACCCCAGACCGGCCGGTTTTTGTCATGCACGTCGGACGAGCGACGAACGGGCGGGCGTCAGCGAAAGACTCTGGAACGACCTGCGAGCGAACGGGCGCGCCGCGTCTCATCTCACGTTGTGATAGGAAAAGACGATACGCTATGGACGACTATTTGAAACGCCTTGCCGAAGCGCAGGACCTCGACGAGGTAAATGCCTTAATAACCCGTCTGGTCCAAGAGGCGCGCGTCAGCAGCGCTCCTCGAGACCAGCGACGCTTGTTTATACGTCACCTCGTGCTCAACAAAGCGCTTTTGCGCGACCTGCAAACCCACGCAGCCATTGACCATCTGTTTGTAGCTCTAACGCCAGAGATGTGGACCGAGCTCTTTTCAGACGCAGTTGAGCGCGAGCTGCCCAAAGTGCTCGTAGACGTTGTAAACGAGCAAGCCGACGTCGATCATCGCCAGATTCTGCGCCTCGTTCCCGACAACAACCCCAAAGTTCTCTTTGCCATAATCAAGTCATTGAGCACGCACATAGACAAACAAAAAGGGTCGGCATGCCGCTTGGGCGGCATGCGCACGGCGCGCATCATGGCAGACTTGTACAACCTAATGGCCAAAGATACCAGAGCGTGGAAACGACGTTCGCCCCCATCCTGCCGCATCGACGGAGATCGCATCGCCAAGCTTAAGGAAGACAAAGTTCTTGATCAGCTAGTTGAGGCCTACGAGACGCGCATCAACCAACTCCAGCGCATAGACCTGCGCCGTAGCCTCGCGGATTTGGGCGAAGAGCGCAACGCGGCTCCGCGCATGGCAGAAAGCGATTTCAACCGCACTTTCCTAGTCGAATCGCCCCTGCGCATTGGCATCTCTAGCGCCAACGCTTCCGACAACCACATGCGTAGCAAAGAACAAGGGGGAAAAACCCTCAATCTTGGCATTGACCTACAGATGGAAGGAGAAGAGCACACCTCTCCTCCCCTCACAGTTACCGCGCGACGCCTGGCCGAGCCCAAACTCATACTGCGCTCACTGTCGATGGATTTTAAGGCAGACTTCGAAGCAAGCAGCAAGGGTGACGAGGAGACGCAAAGCAAACTTTTTTTCGCCTATCGCCGCGGAGGCGACGAAGCCCTGCGTTTAGTGAAGCAGGCGCTCGTGCACGTGGGCATTGTCCGCGACCATTCGGATGCGATCATCAGCGACATCGCAGCGTTCACCGGCGGAGGCGGTCTCGAGTTAGTAACGAGTAGCAAAGTGCAGCAGGGCTCGGGCCTCGGAACAAGCAGTATTTTAGCCGCATCCGTGCTCAAAATACTGTACAGACTTTCCAATCACTCCTACGGCAACGTGGAGAGCGAATACCCCGGCCTTTATGATCAAAGTGTTTTACTCGAACAGAGCTTCGGCCTCAACAGCGGATGGCAAGACGCACGCGGTGCATGCGGAGGCCCTTCGGCGATCAAGAATTTCTACGCGCCTCCGACGGATGGCCTGCCCGCACCGGAGCGCCAGTTTCTCAGCGGGGTCGACGAATCTCTATTCGCAAAACGCGTCATCCTATTTGACACGGGCATCTCGCGCGCGGCTACCCGCGGTCTCAACGAAGTACTCGACGTCTACCTGACACGCGACCCTCATCGCTATATAGCCATACGGGAATCGTTGGATATCCACGACCGCATGGTTCAGGCCCTGCAGCAGGGATCGTACGACCAATTGGGCGACCTATCGGCACGCTATTGGCAGCTCCGCTGCATCCTCGATCCGGGGGCAACCAGCAAAGCGCTGCAGCACTTATTTGAGCATCCCTCCTTAACCAACTTGAGTGAAGGGGGCCTCTTAACGGGCGCTGCAGGGGGTGGATTTGCGCTTTTAATTGCGCGAGAGGGACGAGAAGACGAGCTACGGAAAGGACTCACAGCCCTCCGCAATATGGCCCCTTATGCCAAGAGCAGCGTAGTATCTTACAGCCTTAACCGGACAGGCATATCGCTGAGCGAGCGCCCGTAACTAAGTAAGGTGATAGAGTATGGCTAAGCACAATCCACAAGCGCTAATTGACGGATACAATCTGATCAAGTGCGTGCCGCTGTATAGCGAGTCGCTCCATCGGAGTCTGGCCGCGGCACGCGCCCATATCGAAGAGGCGCTCGCAAGCTATGCGCGCAAGACGGGCACGGATGTTACCATCTTTTACGACGGGGATCCCGATGTCAACCATCCGGATTACCAGAAACGAGACAACATAGATATATTTTTTTCCCGTCGTCCACAAAAAGCTGACGATCTGATCATGGAACGCGTCGCACAAAAGCACGGCGCTCGCTGGCTGCGCGTAGTCACCTCAGATCGCGAGATCCAGCGGTGCGCTTCGCGTAACAAAATCGCTTTTATCGATTCGCCGACGTTTGCAGAAGAACTGGAAAATCCGCGGCAGCGCATAGTCCGCGACCGTCAACAAGATCCGGGATCTGATCCACACTGGCGACCCGATAGAGAGGAAGTAGAGGCATTCTCGGCAGTATTTGAACAAACTACTCAGCGCAAGGAAGCCGCCCATCTCGCGCAGCGCCAACCGCGCGAGACAGATCCAAACCTAACGCTCGACAAGGGAGAGGTAGATGAGTGGGAACATCTTTTTAAACGGAAAAAGTCAGAGTAGGCAAGGATAAAAAGGAGTCGTATTATGTTGATGCAAGACAAATTCGCTTTTGTTTCTGGCGTGGCCAACCACCGCAGCATTGCCTGGGGAATTGCCCGTTCACTTGATGCACACGGTGCTCACTTAGCGCTGAGCTATTTCAGCGATCGCGAAAAAAATAGCATCGGAAAATTGGCAGGTGAACTCTCGCAGACGCCACTGATCGTTCCCTGCCAAGCAACAGACGACAATTCAGTTACGGCAGCTTTTGACAAAGTCAGAACCGAATTTGGCCGATTGGACTCAGCTGTTCACTCTATCGCCTTTGCCCGACAAGAAGACTTGAAAGACGGACACTTTCTGGGCATAGAGCAGGATCATTACCAACTGGCTCTGTCGGCAAGCGCCTACTCACTCAACTCCATGAGCCGCGGCGCCGTTCCGCTCATGGATGAGGGTGGCAGCATCGTCGCCATGACTTATCTGGGCAGCATTCGTGCTATACCGCGCTACAACGTGATGGGCGTAGCCAAAGCAGCGCTCGAATCAGGCGTGCGCTATCTGGCTCGCGAACTGGGCGATCGTAACATCCGCGTGAATGGGCTTTCGGCAGGCCCCGTTAAAACCCTTGCAGCCCGCGGAATTGGCCAGTTTAACATCATGCTACAAACTCACGCTGAACGTGCGGCGCTCAAGCGCAACGTAACCGTAGAAGAAGTCGGTAACAGCGCGCTCTTTCTATGCAGCGACCTCAGCTCGGGCATCACCGGCGAGATTGTCTACGTCGATGCCGGCTATCGCTTCATGGGCATGTGATTGAACACCGTTCTAATCAGGTTGCCCCTACGATGGAGAGGGCAGGATCATCTGGTCTAACATAGGCAGGCTATAGCGCCCTACGGCCGTTCCAGCCAACCGCTGCGCGCGTAAATGCACGCGCAAAAAAGCCGCTTCTTGTGGTGTATCTACGTCGTACCAAACGGGCAGCAAGCCGAGCGATTGGTCACCGATCGCCGCTAGCGTCTGTTCGAGCACGTCGCCCGTGCTCCAAGCGATATCCGACATGGGACAGCGCGCGTCTCGCCGTAGGCCAATGAGATAGTAGCCGCCGTCGGTGCTAGGTCCTAATACCAGGGGATGCTTCACGAGCATTTCAAATGCGCGGTTGACGTATTCAACGGGCACGTCGGGACTATCAGATCCCAGCAGCACCACGCGTTCAGCACCGCGTCCCAAAGCGCCCTCAATCGAGTTGTGCATCCGCTCTCCCAGCGTGCCGTCGCACTGGGCTAAGTAAGTGAACGAACCCACTTCGCACAGAATATCACGCAGAAATTCCTCAGCTCCCATAGGAGTATAGGCGATTACCTTTTCCTCGGCCTGCACGGCTGATATCACGGTCGCCGTATCAAGCAAAAATGCGCGGTATAAACACGCGGCCTCAGAAGGAGTGCAGGCCGATTCAAGCCGCGTTTTTACTTTTCCGGCCTCTGGTTTTTTGGCTAACAGCGCTACACAGCGTCTCAAGAAACCCTCCTATTGTTCGCAACGTCATTAGGTTTTATTTTATCAGACCTCAAAAACAGAATCGCAACCATACATTTATTCAATTTTTAATCCACGAAAAAGGGGAACCTTATGGCCCAGGTCAACATCATTCGCCACAATCCAATTGCCATCTTTTCCAACCCAACTGAGGTCATCACACGCGACGATAACGGCGACGTCGTGCGCCTCATAGAGCCTTCGGGTAACGTCGGCACCCAGTATGCCAACGACGTTGGGTCAGAATGGTTTGGTACGATTGAAAACCTGAATAAGGGCCTGGAAATCTGCGGCGTGCACTGGTCCGACGTATACAAGACCGACGTGCTGTGGACTACGCCTTCGGCCGATCGCGACGAATGCGACCAACGTAAAAACGATTTCAACAAAATATACGGCGCATTGATCAACGCCGTCACGGGCGGACCGCTGCGCTCCAATCGCATGGCTCGCTTCACGCACGGGGAAGGATTTCCCGATCCTGCAGCACTTTTTGAAGTTCAAATCAAGGCGATCAAAGGTGAAAATGTCACCATCGGAGGCGGCAAGGTCGACTACGGCACGTGGGTAGACCACCAGCCGTCGGGTGCATCCGTGCTGCACAAAAAAGGCGACCAGATGATCACGACGCTGGGCGACGATTTGGTCGAGGAAATGAACTTTATCCTCGAGGAGCAGTATGCCAAGCCCTTTGCCGAACAGGGTGTCGACTTCCGCAAGCAGACCGTGTTTATGGAAATCCTCGTCGCCGTTGACGACGATCCGAGCAAAACGTGGGAACGTATCGAAACCACCCGCAAGGCTTTTGTCAACTACTTTGGCGACGACCTCCCAGCCGGTTTGATCTACCCCGTTTCGCGCATTCCCAACCTCGATAGCATTATTGAACCGCAGCCGCGAGTCGTGTCTGGCGAAGTTGAGATTATTCGCTCGGGTCAAGTTGAAGACGGCTTCAGCACATGGAACGCCATCAGCCATCACGGCGTGCGTGAAGTCATGGTCAGCGCCGTGGCTGGCGACGATGCCGGCGCGCAGCTGAGCACGATCGACGCCCGCGTGAAAGAAGCGGGCGGTCATGGCTTAAAAGAAAACGGCATTTTCAACAATGCCTATATTGGCGCCGGCTCCGATTCGGCTGCAAACCGCGCGGGCATCGGCACGTTCAACGAATCCTTCAGCGCCTATTACGAAGGCTGCGCTCCAGCCGGCCGCACGGCTCAGTTTGTCGGAGGTATTCAGCGCGAAGATGCGGCCTCTGGCATCTCCAACCGATCGATCTTTGCCGAATAAGGAGCTATTATCTTGCTGAGTTCAGAAAAGATCGTCCAGGCATTCGAAAAAGAAGGCATCACGCACGTAGTCGGCGTGCCCGATAACGGTTCGCGCGCGCTCTTTGAGCGCCTGTGGGCCCACCCGGACATAGAAGTGATTCTCACCAGCCGCGAAGGCGAGGCCTTTGGCCTCGCCTCCGGCCTATACTTAGGGGGCGCAACACCACTTGTATTGATTCAAAATACCGGTTTTTTCGAAGCTGGTGACGCGTTTCGCGGCACGGCTTATAACATGGGCTTACCCATCGTTATGCTCGTGGGCTATCGCGGATACAAAACGATGGAACCGGATGCCCTGCGGGTGGATACGGCAGCCACGTTTTTCGAGCCCACGCTCAACGCATGGCAGATTCCCTATACTGCTATGCACGAAGACGGCGATATCAAACAGATTCCCGCCGCTTTTACCAAGGCCCGAGAAACCTCTCTACCAACCGCAGTGCTCATTGTTCCGGAGACCGTCTGATATGCTCGACAAATACAATTGCCTACAAAAAATAGCGGCTAAGCGCACGGACGAAATCGTCGTTACCACCATGAGCGTAGCCATGCCCTGGGCCGAACTATCCGACGGCCCGCTCGATTTCGCCCACGTCGAAAGCGCTATGGGCCATGCCGCAGATTTTGCCCACGGCCTAGCTATCGCTCAGCCGGATCGACGCGTTTTTGTCATTAACGGCGACGGTTCGACGCTGATGTGCCTGGGCACCTTAGTGACGCTTGCCCAGCGACCTGCACCCAATTTAACAATGATCATAACGGAAAACGGCACATACGAAGTGACGGGCAATCAGCCCGTGCCAGGCGCCGACCAGATCGACTACGAGCAGATTTGCCGCGGTGCCGGCATAGAGCACGTCTTTACTATAACCAGTGAGGCCGAATTTGATGCCCATTTAGATCGCCATTTTACCGGCGAAGGGCCGCAGGTCTTCATATGGAAAATAGAAAAAGCTACCGAACCCGTCCCCAAGCCCAAGCGCCCTATTCGCGAGCGAGCGCATCGCCTGCGCGAAGCGCTGACCCAATAGAGAGTTAACATACGAGGAGACGTGTAATGCAACTGCCCCGCATGGCCAAAATGCGCCAGCGTTTTGCCACCACAGCACTAGAAGATGTAGGACAAAGCGTTCGTCAAACGCTGGCCGAAGCCCATTTTGCCAACACAATAAAGCCCGGTCAGCGCATTGCGGTATCTTCTGGCAGTCGCGGCATTGCCAACATTCCCCTTATTACCCGCACAGTCGTCGACTGTGTAAAAGAAGCAGGTGGGGAGCCATTTTTGCTACCCGCTATGGGCAGCCACGGCGGCGCCAACCCCGAGGGTCAAAAAGAGGTTTTAGCCAGTTACGGCATTTCACCCGAGAGCATGGGCTGCCCGGTTGAAGCAACCATGGACGTGGTTGAAGTTGGGCGGATAGCAGACGACACGCCCGTTCTGCTCAACCGCTTAGCGTGGGAGGCGGACGGCGTGGTTCTGATCAATCGCATCAAGCCGCACACCTCGTTCAGAGGACCGTTCGAGAGCGGCCTGATGAAGATGATGACCATCGGTCTGGGAAGTCACAGAGGCGCCACCATTGCCCATGCTCGAGGGGCGGAAGGTCTCGCCCGGCTCATCCCGGCATGGGGTGCTGAAATTCTAGACAAAGCACCGATTTGCATGGGACTAGCCATAGTAGAAAACGCCTATGAGGAAACGCTACGCGTAGAGGCTCTCCGCCCAGAGCAGTTTACTAGCCGAGAACCTCATTTGCTAGAGGAGGCGCGCGCGGCCATGCCGCGCATTATGGTCCAGGGCATTGATCTCCTCATCGTCGAAGAAATGGGTAAGAATATATCGGGAACGGGTATGGACACCAACGTCGTGGGCCGCATGTTACTACCCGGCGTCAAGGAACCGGACACGCCGGGCGTTGCGCGCATCGTGGCGCTTTCACTCACAGAGGAAAGCCACGGCAATGCCAACGGCGTTGGGCTGGTCGATATTATTACTCAGCGACTCTACGACTCGATTGACGTTAAGGCGACCTATGCAAACGTATTTACCACGACATTTCTCAATCGAGCCAATATACCCGTAACCATGGAGAGCGACCGCGCAGCAATAGAAGCAGCGCTCGACGTACAGCGATTGGAGCACACAGAGCACGCACGCGTTGTCCGCATCAAGAATACGTTAGATATCGGACAAATTGAAATCTCAGAGGCACTTCTGCGCGAATTTGCCGATCACCCCGATATAGATCAAACAGGTGAACTATCCGCGATACGTTTTGACGAGGCTGGCCGACTGCTCTAAGGGTGAGCTGAACCCAAGAGGACATTTATATGACAATCCCGCAACTCACATATCAATGCAGAATTTTCGTTTCTTAAAGCTCTTTGCGATAACGCTGTGAGGGAATGTTGAGCTGATCTCTGTATTTGGCTATCGTGCGCCGTGCGATTTTTAAGCCATCTCTACCCAACCGATCGGCAATTTCCTGATCAGATAGCGGCTTGGCCTTGTCTTCGTCGGCAACCATGCGAGCGATTTTATCTTTGACCGAACGCGCAGAAACATCCTCTCCGTCATCTGTACTAACGCGACTGTCGAAAAAATACTTTAGTTCAAACACGCCGTGCGGCGTCTGCATATATTTGCCGTTGCTGACTCGGCTAATTGTCGATACGTGCATCTCAACCGCATCGGCTACGTCCTGCAGCACCATGGGACGCAGGTGAGAAGAGCCGTGCTCAAAGAAATCCATCTGCGCACGCACCAGGTAGTTTGCCACCTTGAGCATCGTCATACGACGCTGCTGTATCGCATTAATCAACCATTTTGCATCGTTGAGCTTCTTAGAAACGTAGGTCTTGACCTCGTCCGGTCCCTTCTTCGGTTTGGACTCCTTGAGTAAGTCGGCATACTGCGGATTGATGCGCAGGGCGGGCAGCGTACCGTCTGCCAATGCCACAACCCAATCTTCCCCCTCTTTTTCAACGATCAAATCAGGCGTCACATATGACACTTCAGTATCGAGCGTCAGCAGTCCGTTGTAGTCGCTGCTGCTAGATGAGCCAGGATAGGGCTGCAAATTCTCAATTACCTCTAGCCCTTCTTTGAGCAAGTCGTTGGATATGCCCAGCGCACGCGTTATCCGCGTAAGGCGACGTTTGGTCAAATCTTCCATGTGATCGCGCACTATTTCCAGCGCAAGTTCTGCGAGCGGTAGGTCACTCAGCATCAGCTGAATCATCAGCGACTCACGCAAATCGCGCGCAGCAATACCCGGCGGTTCAAAGGTCTGGATGGTCCGCAGAACCTGTTCGACCGCTTCCACCTCGACATCAAGGTCGCCCGCAATTTCCTCGACTGAGCAACACAAATAACCGCGATCGTCTAAGTTGCCGATGATGTATTCGCCGATCTCGCGCAGTTCGATAGACAGACCACCCAGCGCTAGTTGCTCCTGGAGCCGCTCAACCAGCGGAGGAATGGTGGTAATGCGGTTTTCCTGCGGCTCGCGGTCAACCTCCCAATTAGGATCGTATTCCGTGCGCTCACTGTTGTAGGAACTCGTATCAAATTGATCGTCCAGGAGAGCATCCCAGTCAACTTCTTCGCTCTCCTGCGGTAGCTCTTGCTCTTCTCCAAGAGCTTCGACCTCTTCAGACGGCTCTTCAGCCTCTTCGCGCTGTTCCAACGTCTCTTCGAGCAGCGGATTAAGCTCGAGCTGCTGCTTGATCTCCAATTCCAATTCCAGCGTTGACATCTGCAACAGCTGCAGCGACTGGATCAACTGTGGAGCCATCTTCTGTTGAAGACTGACATTTTGCGCAATGCGAAGCATAAAGGGTCTTATCTAAATATTTTTACAGGAATTTATGCAATTGGTTCGATAATTGCTTCAAAGAGAGTATACTACCAAAGAGGAAAATGTGTCAAGCGATAGCATGAACCGCATAGACTTAGCGGTCCATGCGGAAACGCTCGCCCAAATAAATGCGCCGAACCTGCTCATCACTCGTCAGTTTACCCGCCGTCCCCGCGGTCAATATTCGTCCATCCACCATTATATAGGCGCGATCCGTAATGGCTAGCGTCTCCCGCACATTATGATCTGTAATGAGCACGCCCAAACCCTTTGCGCGCAAATCTGAGACGATATTCTGTAAGTCTTCTACCGTGCGTGGATCAATGCCTGCAAAAGGCTCATCGAGGAGGATGTAGCGAGGCTCGCACGCCAAGGCGCGCGCAATCTCAACACGACGCGTTTCACCGCCCGACAGCGTATCTGCACGCTGGTCTGCGCGCGGCAACAGATCTAATTCCGCCAGAACCTCTTCTAGCCGTTCGGCGATGGTATCCTGATTCAAGCCGCGCGTCTCTAGCACAGCGCGAATATTCTGCGCGACTGTCAAACGGCGAAAAATAGACGTTTCCTGCGGCAGATAGCCTATGCCCTGTCGCGCACGTCGATACATCGGCAAACCCGTTATATCAACTTCTTCTAATTGAATCCGCCCTTCATCGGGCGTTACAAAGCCGACCATACTGTGGAACGTAGTCGTTTTGCCAGCTCCATTAGGTCCCAATAATCCGACAATCTCTCCAGCTTCGACCGCAATACTAACGCAGTCAACCACCGTCCGGCCGCCATAACGCTTACACACATTGTCTGCTCGCAATGCCACTACGGTGCATCCTCTTGGGGCAGATAGGTTCCCTCTGCTTTGGGGCCTACTTCAACCCTAACCAGCAGTCCGTCGGCAAAATAGATATCCATTTCTTCCCCTTCTACACTATTTATGGCAATGTCTCCAGCAGCTCGCACTAGGCGTGACTCTAGCACGGCGCCGCCTTCCACGTGAACCTGTTGTAAACCCCCTGTATTAAAATGCAGCACCATTTCATCACCTCGAAACCGACTCACCTGATCTTTAGGAATATGGCGATACGTCACATCTGCATCGCGTTCCACAGTGACAGCACTCAACTGGTCGTCTTCAAGTGCAACGATTCCTCGACTGCCCGCCAACCAACTCGTCGCATTGCCTGTGCTCATGACGACACGTCCTCTAAACGAGCCTCTCGCATACACTTCTGTCGCTACCCCATCCGCCAGCTGAACCGTCATGCTATCGGATTCAATCTGGTATTTTGCAAGCGTATCGGCGGCAATCTCGCGAAGAAAGACGCTCCCAACAAAAACTACCTGATTGTCGACCGCAGCGTAGCGCCCCCGCTGTGCATCAACGCGCACGGAACCACTCGTTAATTGGTATTGCCCTACTCCTTCTATTGTGCGCGCATTCATATCAAAGTGCATAGAGTCGGCGGACAGGTGTAAATCGTTCTCTTCTATACTACGCAGGTACGGATGACCCAACAGCACGCCGCTTTCCTTATGTAGGTTAAAATAAAGGCTGTCTGCTCGCAGAATACCCTTCCATTCTGAACCGGCCATGGATACACCTCCGCTGGCGACGAGCTCTTCAGCACGGTGGTCATAGACCATGGTGGAAGCAGCCAACCTACGGGCTCCCTCCGCAAAAAGAACTGCTCCCCGCGCATCAATGCTTTCGGCATCGCGCGCATACATCAGATTCCGAGCTTCAACGCTACGTGCGCCACGGGCATAGCGAGCCGGATCGCCGCGCACTGCGGAATGCCGTTTGGACCACTCTTCGATCCATTCATTGGCCTCGAGCAAAACAGCACCGCGCCGCACGCGAATGTGCCCCCGCGCGCGCAGCAGATCTTCTTGCATGTCTATATCAATCTGTTGCGCGGAAAAATTACCCGAAGAATCAATGCCCTCCACACCGCCGTCGAGCGAGAGCTGGCGCAGATCGGGTATCCAATGTGCCAAAGGACTATTCAGTTGCATATTTTCTACATGCAGTTGAACCAATTCATAGCGAACCTGTACTCCCCCTTCGACGCGCTGACTTCGCTCTCGGTCTGCCCATATAGCGACGGTTTCTCCATCCCATTCCCAACGTCCCTCAACGTCGTTTAACACCCACGCGTCGGCCGACAAGTCGGTCTCTAACCCTCGTCCCTTTTCCGCGCCATCAGCCAGTTCAATCCGTAGCGCACCCGGTATTACTATGCGTTGGGATTCCGGCTCCCAGCGCAACGAATCGGCGTATACTGTCACGCTATCACTAGCCTGAAGAAGGACGTCGGCGACTGCATCAATGGCACCATCCTGATGGTAGAGATGCATGCGTTGAGCCGAGAGCGCTACGCCCGGCTGACCAGATCCATCAAAGAATTCTAGGCGCACGTTGCCGGTGGCCAGAGCCTTTTGCTCTTTGCTGTATTCGTGCACCAAATCAGCACGAATTTCCAGCCGAGATCCCGGCCGTCTTAGCTGCAGAAAGACGCCCGCGGTCTCGGCGTCTAGATCGGGCATATCTACTTCTACTCGATCCGACTCGATTGGAGCGCAGTGACCAAGCAGCAGTAGCAACCCTAAGCTAAAAAAAAGTCGCGTCCCCAAGAGAAGGACGCGACGCAGTAAAGCCCACATGGAAAAGTCCCGTGCAGCGTTAGGAGACAGCGACCGGTCCCTCATCATCAACCCTGCGCTCTTGCTGGTAGGCCAAAGAAGATCCGACAAAACCTGCAAACAAAGGAGACGGGTTATCCATGCGCGATTTAAATTCGGGATGCGCCTGAGTCGCAACAAAGTAGCGATGTTCCGTTAACTCAAGAAACTCCATAAGACGCGTGCCGTCGACACGCCGATGATAGCCAGAAAATACTAACCCCTCGTCTTCTAAGAGTTCGACAAAGCGCGGCGAAACTTCATAGCGATGGCGATGACGTTCCAAAACGACTTTGTCGCGTTCCAGCATGACCATTCCTACTCTAAAAGCTTCATCAGGCACCTCAAGCAACTGTCCAATACGGTGTACATCTTCAGCTAACCGCCCTGATTCCTCGTATAATTTTAGAACCCTGCTGTCTTTTTTCAATACGGCAGCATAGGCGCCCAGACGCATGCTGCCCCCCATTCGCCCACCGTCGATTACCTCTTTTTGACTCTCTTGTACGCAAACCACGTTCCACTCAGACCCCTCATCAAATTCCTCCGAGGTAGCTTTATCAATACCAGCAACGTTGCGAGCAAATTCTATGACCGCCAGCTGCAAACCATAGCACAACCCAAGAAAAGGCACGTTATTGTCCCGCGCGTATTTGATGGCCTGAATTACGCCCTCTGAACCCCCACTGCCGAACGCACCTGGTACAATAAGCCCGTCAAAGCGATCTAATTCGCTCAGCTTTGTCTCACCGGTCTCAAACTGATGGCCGTCAATCCAAGTTATCTCTACTTTTGTATCCCAGGCAACGCCAGCGTGTACTAGAGATTGATTAACTGATATATATGAATCTGTGAGCTGGAAGTCGCCGATCCCTACATATTTTCCAACCATCGCTATGTGAATACTGTTTTCGGGTTCACGACTGCAACGCACCAGTCGCTCCCAGCGATCCCATTCAGGATCCTTGCGGGCCTCTATAGAGAGCTTCTTAAGCAGCTTAGGACCGAGCCCTTCTGACTCGAGCGTCAGTGGAATATCGTAAATCGTCTCTACATCGGGCGCCGATATTATGTGGTCGTTGGGCACGTTGGCACCGACCTGAATTTTCTTTTTGCGCACCTCATCGATAGCCGTCTCTGCACGACATACGATAAAATCGGGAAATATGCCGTGTTCGCTGAGCATGCGAATGGCCTGCTGCGTAGGCTTTGTTTTCATCTCTCCGACGTGCTGCGGTATGGGCATATAGGTCAGCAATACGTGGACAAAGTGCTCCTCGCCCAATTCACGCTCAAGGGCTTTGATAGCAAAAAGAAAAGGTTCGTTTTCATAGTCTCCCACCGTGCCTCCAATTTCTACCAGCACGATATCAAAACCCTTACCCGCTTCTTGGATGCGCTGAGTAATTTCGTCCGTAATGTGGGGGATAGGTTGCACCGTTTGCCCAAGATATTCCCCGCGCCTCTCGCGCTCTATGACGGTATGGTAAATCTGACCGGTCGTCAGGTTGTTGCGACGCGGCAAGTCAAGCCCCAAGAAGCGCTCGTAATTCCCCAGATCTTGATCGATTTCTCCCCCATCATCCGTAACCCACACTTCGCCATGTTCGGTAGGACGCATAGTGCCCGCATCATAATTTAAGTAAGGATCGATCTTAACCGCCGTGCTGCGATAGCCGTATTCCGCTAAGATCTTACCCATGGAAGCCGTCGTGATTCCCTTTCCAACGCCGCTCATAACACCGCCCGTCACCACGACGTATTTGGGTCCATCATACTCTTGCGTCAACGTAAAGCTCCTTCAGTCACACGCAGGTGCGTGTCGTTACTATAAAGACAGCGGCGACAGGTATCCTGTCGCCGCTGTCAGTCAATTATTCTGGGCACTCTGTAATGGGTACCGTGCCGATCGGGTGCGACAGATTGCAGTTCCTCAAGCGACGGAAATTGAACCGCCTCATCAGGCCGAAATGCGTTAACCATCGGCAAAACGTGCGAAGTGGGTTCAACTTCTTCAGTATCTAATTCGTTGAGCTTTTCCATATACTCTAGGATACCGTTGAGTCTATCCATCAAAATGCGCTCTTCCTCTTTGGAGAACCTAAGGCGAGCAAGCGCGGCTACAGTTCGTACATCATTAATCGTAACTGCCATATTTTTGCTATTTAAGTAGTAAATTAAAGAGGATTTTTGCGTAATTTAACCAGCGCGAGTCGGGACTAATATGCCTTAAATGAGAGGGCAACGCAAGGATTTTATCCCCTTGAGACTACCGAGTAGTATGACTATACTTGACGTTTAAAAAATGGGGACGACCGATGCAGAGTAAGCGTTTTACAGTGGCCGAAGCGAACGAAACACTCCCGCAAATCGAATCTATTTTCGGGCGACTAGAGACGAAAAAGACCGCTATAGAACACCACGTTCAAAAAATCCACATTCTCGATGCCCTATGGGGAAAAGCAGTTAACCAACCCAACAATCCCGATCACGACGACTTCCAGCAACATCGCCGACGAATTGGCTACCTAAAAGAGGATATCTTGAAAATTATAGAGGACGATTTACTCGCCCTCGGCGTGCGCTTTCCCCAAGGAGGGTTAGAGCATGGACTTATTGACTTTCCAACTACGTTCGAAGGACGCTGGGTCCTGCTGTGCTGGAAACGAGGAGAAAGCAAAGTCGGATATTGGCACGAAGTAGACGGGGGCTATGCGGGGCGCCGAGAGATCTTAGACGAGCACGCGATCACTATGGGACGCGATGACGCTAGCGAATATCCTTCTGAAGTGTGAAAAAGTCTCATCTGTTAAACCAAACCACTAGGCGGCCAGACGCGTACCAGCCGACCGACGCAAACGCATGAGTTCGTCGTTCATTTCAGATACATCACTCAACAGACGCGAACGGCGCAGTACATACTGGCGCTGTTGGCGCTCGATCACCTGCTTCTGATTCAGTATCGCATCCAATTCGCCTGTAATTTTACGTAACTGACTATCTACTTGGCGCATCTTCTGATTCTGTATTCGCATGCGATTAACCGTAAATAGCCGCAAACACAGGGGTACGGTAATCAGGGCCAATCCTAGGACATATTCCAACACGTTTTCCTGCTTTCTAATGAAAAGTAATACCATAATCTCTTCACAGTATATATCGACATACCCATCCGATTCTCTACTGATTTTCGCTCCCCTTCTGCGCCTCTATCTTCTCTATGTCCATCATCAGCAGGCGAAGGATCTGCCGCTCGCGCTGATTGGCTCCGGCGACTAGAGAAAGGAGCAGACGCATTGTGGTCCCCACTTCAAATTCGCACATTAAAGATTCCATGACCGTACGGCGATCTTCTGGCAAGCGTGCAGAAATTTGTCCATACAGCGTTTCTATATCCAACCGTAACCTCCTTGTATTTTCGTCACCCAACTCCCCATCGAGTCGGCGCATCAATCTCTCACAAAACACTTGACCACGACTCCAATATACAGTACAATATCCAACGCTACACCCAAGATGTTGTTTTCTTCCGGCCGAAACTCCCCAAGCTCGAGCCGGCAAATCGCATTGATTATGCGACCCGTACAACTCCCCTTTTAGATTCGGATCAACGCTTAGTTATGCCCTGATTACACAGGGCCAATCTATTGGGAGCCCCACACCGTGCGCCTTACACAACTCGAAATCTTTGGCTTCAAATCCTTCGCCCAGAAAGTAGTCATACCGTTTGATCCGGGGATCACGGCGATCGTCGGACCCAATGGATGCGGTAAGTCCAATGTGGTTGAAGCCATCCGCTGGGTGCTAGGTGAACAGCGAGCCGGCACTTTCCGCAGCCACAAAATGGAAGAGGTAATCTTCGCAGGGACGCGCAACCGCAAAGGGCTAGGCATGTCGGAAGTAGCACTGACCATAGAAAACCACGAGAGCATCCTGCCTGTAGAATTTAACGAAGTCATGCTAACGCGCCGCCTCTTTCGCTCCGGCGAAAGCGATTACTTGATGAACAAAATTCCCTGTCGACTGCTCGACATTACCAACTTACTCATGGATACCGGCCTCGGACAGGGTGCGTATTCGGTCATGGAACAGGGCATGATTGACGAAATCGTCAGCGAGAAAACGGAAAACAGACGGCGAATCCTAGAAGAGGCGGCAGGCATTACCAAATACAAAACGCGACGGCGATCTACATGGAATCGCTTAGAGGCGACGCAGGCGGATTTAACGCGCATCGAAGATATCATATCAGAGGTCAAGCGGCAGGTTGACTATCTGAGCCGACAGGTAGGGCGCGCACGACGCTACCAAGAATACAAGCAGGAGTTCGATGCCCTAGAGCTGCTGTTGGGACGCTTTACCTTTTTCTCTATTCACACCGAGCTCAAACCCCTTGAAGAAGAATTTGAGCAGCTCAACCGAGGCAGCGAGTCCAACTATACCCACTTTACAACGCGTGAAGCTGAGTTAGAAAAAGCGCGTCTGGCACTCACGGACGCCGAAAAAGCAATGCAAGAAGCCGGACTCCAGCTCAACAGTCGCATTGAAGAAATTCATACGAAAGAGCGCGAATTAGTCGCGGTTCGAGGACGCCGAGAAGCAGCAGAGCAAAGCGTGCAGCGCGCCCAGAGAGAAGCGGAAGACTACGGGGAACAACGGGAACAAATCCGCGTCCAGCGCGGAGAAAATGCCGAACGACTCGAGGCCGTGCGCCAGGAATTACAGGCGACAGAAGACCAGCTAAACGGGCACGAAAAAGAAGCGCAGCATAGCGAAGAAGCCTACCACAATTTACGCTTGACTTTGGAAGAACGTCAGCGACAGCGCATGGAATATATGCGGCAGCAAGCTGATTGCTCTCGCTCCTTAGAGCGACAGCAGGCCGAACGAGAATCGCTTGACGAACGAGAATCAGGGATGCGCGCGGAACTTGAGCAGGTTGATACAGAGCGTAGTAAAGCCGCACAGCTCAGTGCACAGCTCAGCGTCGAACTAGAAGCGATTAGAGCACAATTGGGCGCCGCTCAAAACAACCAGACACAAACCCAATCCACCGTAGAGTCCGTTCGTCAGGTGTTAAACACGCATCAGGAACAGCGAGGAGAGCTCCGCCGCGCCGCCGCAGCTAACGAAGCGCGCTTACAAGTATTGGAGAAGCTCCGCTCCGGCTACGAGGGCTATGCCAGCGGCGTGCGCACGCTCATGCTGGAATCGCCCTATAGAGACCTTTTTCAAGGCGTGCTGGGCGACCTAATTGAGGTCCCATCTGAATATGCCCGAGCCGTCGAAACCGCGCTGGGAGAATCCCTACAGGCGCTCATAACTCAGGAGAACAACGGCGTATTGGAAGCCATACGGCACCTCAAAGACAACGAGGGGCGAGCAGGCATCTATTCGTTGAACTGGCCTCTTTCTGGCCAGCAAAGCGCCACATTGGCCCCAAAATCTGGGCTGCGAGGCCCTCTCCTCGATTTCTTGCGCGTAGACGAACCTGTAGCATCTCTCGTGGAACACCTGTTACTCAATACGTACCTGGTCGATAACTTACAGATCGCCGTCGACCTTGCGCGCGAGAACGCCTCACAGGCCTTGCGCTTTATCACGCCTGACGGAGATGCGATTGACCTATACGGACACATAGCCGGTGGCAAAGCAGGGGACGAAGAATCCACCCTCCTAGGCCGCCGCCGTGAGATTCGCACACTGCGCGATTTACTCGCACGCCAACAGGCTCAGCTCGTCTCTACGGATTTGCAGATTAAGGCACAGGAAAAACGACGTATAACGCTCGAAAATGCCATGCACTTGCTCAATGATGAGGTGCATCAACACCGCGAAGAAGAACGCGAGTGCACGCACAACCATCAGAGTTCCAACCAAGAGATCCGGCGACTAGAAGCGCGCTTGGAGACGCTGCGTGGAGAAATCGTGCGCATCGCAGAGCGCAGTCAAACGCTGCACGTGTCTATTGAAACGCAGATAGTGCGTCTCGCCGAGCTCGACAGACAGAGTAAGGGCGTCGAGCAGGCAATAGAGGAAGGAGAAGTCCAGCTCCGAACCAGCGAAGCAACGCGGCAAGAAAAGCGCGACCAACTTGGCGTGCTTCGCGTGGAGCGAGCGCGCACGACAGAATCGGCGCAGAGCCTAGAACGAGACGCACAGCGATTGGACAATATTGAAGAGAACCTTGCGCGCAATATAAATCGCCTCCTAAAAGAGAGCGGGCAGGCGGGACACGAGTTCGATAAACGCGGCACGCAAATCGCACGCATGGAAGAAGGCCTGCAAGCGCTCCATGAGGGCCGCGAGATTTTGGCAACGGCACAGGACAAACGCCGCCAGCAGTGGGCCGAGCTCAATGCGAAAAACAGAGAGTTAGAGGAGCAGATCAGTCGCATGCAGCGCGAACTCAACACGCAACGAGAGCGCCGGCACCAGGTTGAATTACGTATAGCTGAGTTGAGCAATCGCGCCAAAGCCATTCACGAACGACTGCAGGAAGAACAAGGGTGCGACGTCGAATCCATGGGTGTCCCTGAAGAGGAAATAAATCCGGAAGAATCGCAGCATCGATTGGACGAGTTGCGTCAATCACTCCATCGACTGGGCTCGGTTCACTTGGGTGTATTAGAGGAATACGACGAACAGAAGGAGCGCTATGACTTTCTCGTTCAGCAGCGCGATGACTTAGTAATCGCAGCCGAAGACCTGAGAAAGACGCTCAATCTAATAGACCGGACGGCGCGACGCATGTTCGTAGAGACCTTCGGACAGATACGAGAGAAATTCCAGCAGACCTATGCGCGCTTTTTTGAAGGCGGACAAGCAGATCTGACCCTAGAAGACGGAGTCGACCCATTGGAAGCGGGTATCG
Organism: uncultured bacterium; assembly: GCA_964011675.1. Lineage (GTDB taxonomy): Bacteria > Latescibacterota > UBA2968 > UBA8231 > UBA8231. The sequence continues at coordinate 95,209 of CAXGPR010000002.1, read as the reverse complement.
AAATCACGGCGCGCCCTCGCGGCAAACAGCTACAGAGTATCGCACTCCTTTCGGGCGGAGAGCGTGCCTTGACGGCCATTTCGCTGCTTTTTGCTATTTATCTGGTCAAACCTAGTCCCTTTTGCATTCTAGACGAAGTCGATGCACCGCTGGATGATAGTAACATTGGACGCTTCGTACGAGTATTGAAGGAATTTGCGCAGAAGACTCAGTTTATAGTTGTAACGCACAACAAAATTACTATGACTGCTGCAGATACGCTACACGGCGTAACAATGCCCGAAGAGGGTGTATCACAGCTCGTTTCTGTGCGCGTTGACGAAAGCGACCAACTGGTCGAAGCCGCTGGATAGGAAGATGCGCCCATAGATCGTAAGCCCTATAGCTACGTTTTACGCATCAAGTCCGTATACATTTCCATCTACAAGAAGCTGAGCCCGCGCCCGAATCCGATCATCGTCTCCCCGCAGAGCATTCTGCAAGAAATCCGGATGGTCTAGTAGGAATGTACGCATCGCAGCATGGGGATCTCGATAGTACGCCGCAAGCAAATCCGCCTGCGCAGAGCCTATATGCCCTAACTCCGCTAAGCGCTTAAAAAGTGCCTCATCGACTCTAAGCAGCGCACTGGATGGGACACCACTTTCGCACAGGGCTTCGATTCCTCCCTGCCCGCGGTCGACCACGTTGGCACTATATTCAATACGCCCCCCCCCCTCGCCGACTAATGGAATCCAATCGCGAAAATAGCTAGACGCTTCTGTTACGAGGTCGGCGACATGCAATGTACGTAGACCATCTACGCCCTCATGCGTCACATTTTTTCCATCAAATAGCACGCGCTCGCGGTTCTTAAATATAAGCAGATTGGGTTTACCCAAGCACTCGGCTACCGTAAGCGAGAAAAACCAGTCGCGGCGCTCTCCACCTGATACGGCATCGATGTTGACCTCCAGAGCACGCTTCACTCGAGCCACCAACGCATCGACCACATCTCGGTATATCGCATTGTTTTCGTATTGACGCAACAGCCGTTCGCGTAGATCAAATGCAAAGCGCGGGCTACTTTTTTCCGCATCGATGAACGAGAGAAGCTCCCCAGCTGCATCCGGTCCCCCGTATAAATTCTCCGTGTTGATATAATACGGACCAACCGTTCCGGATGTATACCAAAAAACCTGCCTTTCCGATGCCACGCGCAGAGCCTGCGTCTCCATCAGCGCGTTGAGTAAATCAAAGCTCATAAAATCTCCTCATGGGGCTCCATACGACGTGCACGTATTAGGCCGCTTTTCCACAGCACTTTTTGTATTTCTTGCCACTCCCACATGGACACGGATCGTTGCGGCCGACTTTCGGCTCCTCGCGTCTAAAAGTTTCCACCTTAGACGGAAAGAGCCGTCCTCCTTCCAACATCTCTGCAGGCTTCTTGCCCTCTAATGCGCCGCGTGGCGTCTGCAGCCACTCTTCGTGTAGTGCCTGCATAGCTTCGTTCATCTCTCCCTGCTCCGTCTCCATCTCAACCCCATGCTCCTGGCAGAATGTGCCAAAGTCAGCTAAGAGCGCTCCGCGCGGCGAAGAGAGCATCTCCTGCACTTGCCCCATATCTACGCCTGGAGGAAGCATGCCTTCCAACTCAGCCATGTCGAGATTAGCCGGATCAAAATCTTCTTCTGCTGGCTCGTCTTCAACCTCTTGGCCATCTACGACCTCTTCTTCAGTGCCGTCAACCTGCTCCGGCGCAACATCAGAGGCAATTTGCTGTAGCAGGATACCCACCGGACTGTCAGCCTGCTGTCCAATCTGGTCGAGAATCCACTCGACCTCTTCACCATCTTCTAAAAGCTCGGCTATTTCTCCAGCGGAGAACTTCTCGATTCCTGTCTTTTCACACAGCGATTCTAACTGTTTTACGAGCTCTTGCACCGGCTCCACTCCATGGGTAAAAGGCTTTGGTGAACGAATTTCAAAAAAACTATCACCTGCTATCTAAAAAGTCAAAAATTCAAACGATCCTACTATCAGATTTCTGAGATACCGTCAAAAATCTGAGGCAAAAGTTATTTTTTTGACTTCTTTTACCCGTAATTTGGCCATTTCTTCGGTTTTTACTTTCGGTACGGATGTTGCTAAAACTTTCCGTAACAACGACGAGGCCGCTGCATTCGATTGACCTGCAACAGCCTACTCTGGCGATTACGAAAGGGATAACCGATGAGAGATACTGAAAAACTGACCGACCGCGAAGTGCTTCAAAAAGCAGCAGAAGACCAAGGCTACTTATCTATCCTAGTTCAGCGGTATCGCATCCCCCTATACAACTTTGTTTTTCGCTTTGTAGGCGATCGCGAAACCGCAGAAGACGTCGTCCAGGAAACCTTTCTGCGCTGCCTGCGCCACAGCCATCAATTTCCTGTCATTGAACAGGTCTCAACCTGGCTTTACACAATTGCAGGAAACCTAGCAAAGACAGAGCTACGTCGCCGCAAGCGCTGGCACTGGCTTCCAATTGGTCCGAGCGAAGAGGGAGAACGAAGCACGTTTTACGAACCCATCGACAAAGGTCGGTTACCCGGCGAACAGACCGACACCCATCAGGTCAGAGACGCGGTCGTCGACGCAATTAACCAACTGCCAGACGATTTTCGAGAGGCTGTGCTACTACGTGACCTCAACGGCTTGTCCTATGAGGATATTGGCAAGATCATCAACTGTCCAGTCGGCACAGTTAAGTCTCGCGTTAACCGTGGCCGTCTGCGCCTACAGAAAACGCTGCGCAATTTGGCAGATGAAGTAATTGGAACTCTCTCTGCGACGGCCTAGGATCACACATATATCGCAATGAAGAGGGCCCGCTGCGCATAAGCGGGCCCTCTTCTATTTGACGCACTACATAGCACCGACTATCTTCCGCGAAAAAGGGAATACTCTTATGACGCCATCTATAGACGAAAAAAGACTCATGTCGTATGTAGAACGCCTCTTACCTCTTCACGCCCCATCAGGTTTTGAAGGAGAAGCAGACACCGCAGTTTGCGATATCGTCAGCACGTTTAACGATGCCGTCCGGCAGGACGCTTCTGGCAATATCATTGTCCATGTCAAAGGGCGCCAAAACGACAATCCAATCGCAGTCATTTCTCATAAAGACGAGATATCTATGATGGTCAAGCGCGTAGAGAAGGACGGCCGCCTGCGCGTAGTACCCGTCGGGGGACTACATCCTTGGGCAATCGGCGAGACGCCCGTTGAACTACTGGCGGATCAAGATCTAGTCTCAGGCGTGCTCTCCATTGGGTCTAAGCACGTATCGCAGGCGAGCCCAGCAGGTAAACTCAAAGATGGTGCACCGTTGACATGGGAAGATATGTGGGTGGATTGCAAACAGTCGGCAAGCGAACTCGCGGCACTAGGCATCCGTCCCGGTACTCGTGTTTGTCTCGCGCGACATAGGAAAAACCTGTGGAACGTAGGGCCTTTCCTGTGCGGATATAACTTAGACTGCCGAGCAGGTCTGGCTGCATTATTTGAATTGGGTCACCAACTGGCGGAAAAGCCCCCCGCCCAAGACGTGTATATCATTGCCAGCGAAAGTGAAGAAATTGGCGGTCAAGGTGCGGCCTATGCGCTTGCACATTTACCCGTAGAAACGGCGATTGCCGTTGATATAGCACCAGCAGCCGAAGAATATGGGACAAAAAACAGTGGAGATCCGATCCTAATAGAGAAAGATGGGCGAGGCGTATATCACGCAGATACCAACAAACGGTTGGAGACGCTAGCCCGCGCGGGCGGCTTTGACGTGCAAAAAGCAGTAGTTACTTCATACGCTAGTGACAGCAGCATATCGAGAGCTTACGGCCACGTGGCGCAGGCGGCACTCATCGGATATCCAGGCGACAACACGCATGGATACGAGATCTGCTCTCGGGAAGGTATTATCAACACAGCCCGTCTCCTATTGGCTTATTTGCTTAATCCAAAATCGTAGCAGCAGAGCTTTTTAAAAAGCGCGTTGGACTAAGAAATCGAGCATTTCTGCTAGTATATCACGCCCGCTACTTTGTGGAATTCTTTCCAAGTGGCGCTGGCTTTCAAGCGCTTTTGACCTGCAAACTCCCTCAGCGTACTCGATGCAGCCGTATTGTTCGACCAGTGCAATGACCCGTTCGATCTGCTCAGCCGTGTTTTTTTTCCGATCCTCATGTAATATGGACAGCACTTCAGCGCTCTCACTGTCTGTGCATTTACGCAGGAGGTCAATGATAATAAGAGTGCGCTTTCCTTCGGCGATATCTCCCCCACGTTCTTTGCCATACGCCCCAGAAGTCAAACCAGGAGCAACGGCTGCATCTTGTTCAGAAGTACTCAAATTCAGTAAGTCGTCGCGAATCTGAAATGCAATAGCCATCGCCTCGCCAAAATGACCAACCGTTTCACGAAACTCTGGCGAAGCCCCGGCGATGATGGCACCAGCGGTGCAGGGACCACGGCCGGTGTACCAACCCGTCTTCTTGCGCAACATAATCATAAATTCTTCTTCACTGGGGATGTGCCGTTGGCGTATCCAACCGACGTCGTAGGCCTGACCCTCAAACGTCTCGCGTGAACCATTGACCATTTCCTCAATCAAATCGAGCGTAATTTTTGCTCCCAAGATAGAACGATTTGCATTGAGAATTTCGAACACTTTGGCGTACAATGCATCGCCGACGTTTATGCTCAACGGGGTCCCGTGCATCTTGTGCAGACAAGGTTTTCCCCGCCTCATTTCTGAATCGTCTTCGATATCGTCGTGAACGACGGCAAACGATTGGAACATTTCAAAGGCCGCTGCCGTGCGCACGGCATTTTTCATGTTGCCATCAAAAACTTGGCAAGCCAGCAAAACTAGGGCAGGGCGAAAACGCTTACCTCCACGTTCTGGATAGTCACGCATCGGTGCATAGAGAAATGCTTCGGGTTCCTGTACGGGTAGAAACTCGAACATTTCTTTTTCAATTTCGGGAATGTATTGATGTAGGAAATCGCTCAATCCACGAGGAACGGAAGCCATAAAAAGATCCTTCTATAGATAAATAAAAGCGTCATACAACATAAAACAAAGGGCCAACCACCCGAAGATGGTCGGCCCTTTGCTTAAAGTCTTACACTATTTCATCAAATTTGACCGGAAACCTTAAGACGATTGACGGCCCGAGCAAGGGCAATTTGTGCACGAGTCGCATCGACTTCACCTGACGATATGTCGCCGAGGCGTTGCTCTGCCCGCTCCCGCGCGCTGCGAGCACGCTCTACGTCAATTTGATCGCCGCGCTCAGCAGTCTCGGCAAGAACGGTAACACCCTGAGGGGCAACCTGAGTAAAACCGCCACTAACGGCCATATCTACCTGATCACCGCCGTCTTCATCAATGCGCAGTAAGCCAATGTTCAGAGAAGTCAGAAAGGGAACGTGACCAGATAGAACGCCAAAACTACCTTCGCTCCCCGGAGCCTGCACGTGGCGGACTTGGCCCGAGTAAATCGTTTTCTCTGGCGTAACGATCTCTAGTTTGAAAGCAGCCATTTCCTACATTTCCTTAGCTTTTTCCAGTGCCTCATCTATCGTGCCGACCATATAAAAAGCCTGTTCAGGCACGTCGTCGTAATCACCTTCAACCAATCCCTTGAAGCCACGCACCGTGTCTTCAACTTTCACGTATGCGCCGGGCGTTCCAGTAAACACCTCAGCTACATGGAATGGCTGCGTGAGGAAAAACTGAATCTTACGAGCACGGGCAACGACAAGCTTGTCCTCGTCAGAGAGTTCATCAATACCGAGTATCGCAATTATTTCGCGCAGGTCGCGATAGCGCTGCAGGACCTCTTGAACCCGCTGCGTAACGCTGTAGTGATCGTCTCCAACAACGCGTGGATCGAGAATCCGCGAAGAAGAAGCCAGCGGGTCAACCGCAGGGTATAAACCCTGGTCAGCGAGTGAACGCTCCAACACAATGCGTCCATCCAAGTGGGCAAATGCGGTAACAACTCCCGGGTCTGTATAGTCGTCGGCAGGAACATAGATTGCCTGAACCGACGTAATAGAGCCATCTTTTGTTGTAGTGATGCGTTCTTGAAGCGCACCCATTTCCGTCGCCAGCGTAGGCTGATATCCCACGGCAGAAGGCATACGGCCAAGCAGAGCAGAAACTTCAGCACCGGCCAGAATGAAACGGAAAATGTTATCGACGAAGAAAAGGACGTCCTGTCCACTCTGATCGCGAAAATGCTCAGCGATTGTAAGACCCGTCAATGCGATACGCTGACGAGCACCCGGTGGCTCGTTCATCTGACCAAAGACCATAGCTGTTTTATCGATAACGCCTGACTCCTCGAGTTCACCCAACAAGTCATTACCCTCGCGCGTGCGCTCTCCCACACCAGCAAATACCGAGTAGCCACCATGACCAGAAGCCACGTTGTTAATCAACTCCGTAAGAATAACAGTCTTTCCTACGCCGGCACCACCGAACAGACCCAGTTTACCGCCGCGCGCGAAGGGACAGATAAGGTCAAGAACCTTAATACCGGTTTCCAAAACCTGATCAGACGTGACCTGATCCTGGTGGGAAGGTGGATCGCGATGCAGGGGCATGCGCGGCACGTCGTCGGGCAGTGCCTCTTTGCCATCGATCGGCTCGCCAATCACGTTGAAGAGGCGACCCAATACCTGCTCTCCAACGGGAATCTGAATCGGAGCCCCAGTATCAACTACGCGAGCACCGCGGGTAAGACCGTCCGTTGAATCCATCGCAACACAGCGCACTAAACTCTCGCCAAGATGCTGCTGGACTTCTAGGACCAGTCGGGTATCACTTGGTCGATCGGCCTCCGCAACTTCCAGAGCGTTATATATTGGCGGCAGTTCGCCACCGACAAAGTCGACGTCTATAACTACGCCGATAATCTCTTTGACCTTTCCTTCTTTCATGTCCTATTCCTCAATAGTAAAACGCCATTTACGCTACAGCTTCGGCGCCGCCAATAATGTCCATCAGTTCCAACGTGATGGACGACTGCCGCACCTTATTCATTTCGCGCGTCAATTCGTCGAGTAGCTCACCGGCATTCTTTGTTGCGTTGTCCATAGCGGTCATCTGAGCAGCAAAAAAGCCGGCGTTAACTTCTAACAGCGCACGCCAAACCTGAAAGTTAACGTGTCGAGGCACCAACGTATCTAACAGTGCCTCTGGAGAAGGTTCGAAGATGTAATCGGTATCTCTATCCGCATCACTATCCTCTTGCTTGGGCAAAATAGGCAGCAGTTGCTGCACAACGGGAATCTGCTGTGCAACGGAACGAAACTCACTGAACACGAGCAACACACGATCTACCTCACCACTGATAAAGCGTGCGGTCAATCCCTGAGCGATTTCAGCAGCCTTAGAGAATTCCAGCTGGCGAAATACTTCGCCATAGTTGGAATCAATACCCATATCTCTGTTGCGAAAATAGTTGTATCCTTTGCGACCAACTGTAACTAACTCAACATTTTTTTCCGTATACTCGTCTAGCTCATTCTGTACACGGCGACAAATACTGCCGTTGAAGGCTCCGCACAAGCCACGATCAGCCGTTACGACCACCAGAGCAACGCGCTCAACAGGACGTTCGCGGAAAAGTGGATTCTCTTCGGGGTCGATACTTTTTTGCAGGTTTCCCAAAACGGCATCCAACTGCTGCGCATAGGGTCTTGCTGCCTCGATCGCATCCTGAGCACGACGCATCTTAGCCGCAGCAACCATCTGCATGGCATTTGTAACGCGCTGGATATTTGAAATACTGGCAACGCGCGTTCTGAGTTGGCGAAGTGTAGCCACTTCTCTATCCCTTCTTTATCCTAGTTTTCAGAGCCGCGGAACGTGGCCTTAAAGCTTGCAATCGATTCGTTGAGCTTTTCTGCATTTTCGTCGCTCAAATCACCGCTTTCGCGAATTTCTTTCAGTAAGTCACCTTGGTGATCCCTCATGTACTGAATGAGTTCCTCTTCAAAGCGCCGCACGTCACTAGTCTGCAGATCAAGAACCGAATCAATCGTAGCAAGGGCGACAATCTCCTCTTCCAAGGGCATGGGCTTGTATTGCCCCTGCTTCAAAATCTCCATCAACTTCTCACCGCGGTTTAGCAAATCGCGGGTCGATTGATCAAGATCAGACGTTCCAAACTGAGCAAAGGCCTTTACTTCGTTGTAGCGTGATATGTCTCCCTTAATCGAACGAGCAACGGCTTTCATCGCCTTAGTCTGCGCTGAAGATCCCACGCGCGACACAGAAGCGCCCACGTCCATAGCCGGACGGTTACCAGAATAGAAAAGCTCTGGTTTGAGCAAAATCTGCCCGTCAGTAATGGAAATCACGTTTGTGGGAACAAAGGTAGATACATCACCTTCAAGAATCTCAATAATCGGCAACGCCGTCAGGGACCCACCACCCAAATCAGCGCTCATCTTAGCAGCGCGTTCGAGTAGACGAGAGTGGAGATAAAACACGTCGCCCGGGTATGCTTCACGGCCAGGCGGGCGGCGTAGCACAAGCGACATCTCGCGATAAGCCCAAGCCTGCTTAGACAGATCGTCGTAAATGATCAGCGCATGTTTGCTGTTATCGCGGAAATACTCACCCATTGAACAACCGGCATAGGGCGCTAAAAACTGCAGTGGCGCTGGATCCGAAGCCGTAGCCGAAACTATAATGGTGTAATCCATAGCACCAGCAGCCTCTAACTCGGCTACCACCTTAGCTACCGTTGAAGCTTTCTGTCCGATAGCCACGTACACACACTGAACGTCGAGGCCCTTCTGGTTGATTATCGTGTCAACGGCGATTGCCGTCTTTCCCGTCTGACGGTCTCCAATAATCAATTCTCGCTGTCCACGACCTATTGGCACCGTCGAATCAACGATCTTTATACCTGTCTGCATGGGCTCTTTAACAGGCTGACGCGCAATAACGCCTGGCGCCTTCCTCTCAATAGGCAGCGTCTGTGCTGCGTTAATGTCTCCCTTGCCGTCAATGGGTAACCCCAGCGGGTTAACTACGCGACCAAGCATTTCGGGACCAACTGGAACCTCTACGATGCGTCCGGTGCGTTTGACCTGATCACCTTCGTTAATGAGCGTGTCATCCCCGAATAGCACGCAACCGACGTTGTCTTCTTCCAAGTTGAGTGCCATGCCCATGATATCATTGGGAAACTCCACCAGCTCCGTGGCACGCACATTTCCCAAACCGTGGACGCGAGCAATGCCGTCTCCCACATAAAGCACCGTGCCCGTCTCGTATACGTCGACTTCTTTCTCGAAGCCAAGCAGTTGCTGCTTAAGTATCTGAGAAATCTCGTCGGGCTGGACCATCGCTTCGGTGGCCATAGAATCTACCTCTTCTCGTTCTTAAAATTTATTCTCTTAATATTAAGTGATGCTCAAGCGCCAACTAGACGTCGGCGCAGGCGTTCTAAATGCGTGTTGAGACTGCCGTCGAAAACTATATCACCTACGCGCGCGACCAGTCCGCCCCGCAGAGTGGAATCCACGCGCGCATGGAGGCGTATCTGCTTGCCGGTATATACGGTCAAACGCTCAGCTATTCGTTTCTTCTGTTCGTCATTCAACTCAACAGCCGAAACGACTTCCGCGCTGAGAATACCTTCTCTTTCCTCGACCATCTCAGTAAATGCAGAAAGGATCGGGACGAGAGAGTTTGCGCGACGACGCTGTGCTGTGAGCGACAGGAAGTTGCGCGTAAGTACCTGGATCTTGCCATCAAATATGGCGACAAGAGTCCGATCCTGCACCTCGGGGCCAATGAGCGGATTGCTGAGAAAATCTTTCAGCTCTAGTGAGCTTGAAATCGTCTCAAGTAAACTCCGCACGTCCCCACGCACAGCATCTAGTATATCCATTTCTTCGGCGGCATCTAACAGAGTAGCTGCATAACGCCGCACAACTTCGGGAGCATTCATTAGAATTGAGATCGTATCTTAACGTGTTGAGCCCAGGCACTAATTGTGCTGAGCATTCTCGGGAATTCCGTCTATCAGCTCGTCAACCAGCTTGCGGTTTTTATCATCATCGAGATTCGCATTTACCAATTCACTCGCCGCCTGCACAGCCAAATCAGCCATTTCGCGGCGCAGTTGAGAGATGGCCGCATTCTTCTCGCGCTCGATACTCTGACGCGCTTGTTCAATCATGCCTTGTGCCTCTTCGCGCGCTTTGGCTACAACTTCCTGATGGACTTTCTCCGCAGCCTCACGCGACTGAGCCACGATCTGGCGCGCTTCAGATTCAGCCTCTGCCAGCTTAGATCGATGCTCTTCAAGAGCTGTTTCCGCACTGTCCCGAGCTTTTTCCGCACCCTCAAGTGCTTCTCGTATGCGATCCTCACGCTCTTCCAGAGCACCAAGCAGTTGAGGCCAAGCAAACTTAGCCAGAATAGAATAGGCTAATATGAAGGTGACTATCGTCCAGATTATAGTCCCATAATGGGGATCTAGCAGCATAAGTCGAAACTAATCCTTTTGGAGATCTATTTAGTGAGAACTACCAACAGCGCAACAACCTCACCGATCAAAGCAACACCTTCGATGAGTGCAGCAGTCAGAATCATATTTGTGCGGATGTCACCCGCGGCTTCCGGCTGGCGCGAAATACCTTCCATAGCTGAACCGGCCAGACGACCAATGCCTAGTGCGGCGCCTATTGTGCACATACCCGCGCCGATACTGGCGCCTAAATAAGCCATTTCCATCTTACAACACTCCTCTCTTAAAAGAATACTCTAATGATCAGGGTGTGCGGCCATGCCGATAAACACCGTTGACAACAGAGTGAAAACAAATGCTTGCACAAAAGAGACAAACACTTCGAGTAAGTAAATAGCGGCAGCGAAGGGCACAGAGGCCAAGGCAACCCATTCGCTCTGTAAAATGACAATCAAACCAAGGAAAACTAGTATAGCAACGTGACCACCCGTCATATTGGAGAAAAGACGCACACACAACGCGAAGGGCTTCACAAATAGGCTAATCAGTTCCACAGGCACCAGTATAAATAGCAACCAACCTGGCACACCAGTTGGTATCAGACTTTTGAAATAGCCGAAAAACCCGTTGTTCGCAATACCGGCGCCCAGCATAACAAAAAATGTGCAAAGTGCTAAGCCCGCAGTCACACTAATATTGCCCGTAGCCGTTGCGCTGTATGGAACAAGACCAAATAGATTGCAGAACAGAATAAAGAAGAAAATGGTCAGTAGGAACGGTAGAAATCTTCTGCCGTGATGACCCATTATGGGATCGGCCACTTCATCACGTAAAAACACAGCAATTGTTTCAAAAAAATTAGCTATACCAGAGGGCACAACCGTCGCCTTGCGAAAAGCACTGAGCAACAGGCCGATTAGTACGGCGCTTACGACCCACATTACCACTACGTGTCGCGTGATTGACATGTCAATTTCAACTCCTCCCAAGTTGATGGGAGGAAACTGGGGAAGCTCGACTTTTCCAGCCAAGAGATGGTCTGGATCTACAAAGGGAAGTTCCAAATAGTCATGATCGAGTATGTGCCCGATTATATCAACCTGAGGAGCGCCACCATCGGCTGTAGACGCATTGCTAGCCATTGTGTTTCATCATACCTTGAGAAATTTCAACCCGTTTTTTCATAATAGCTTGCATAAGCTAAATAGGCCCAGTATCACTGTCAACGGCAATTAGCCAATTAATTTCATTTTGGCAAATGTATAATGTGAAATGTGACATTTAGCGAAAATTACAGCACAGATTTACATTAGTCGACAAGTGGACAATGTCCGAGACAAGAACAGTTTAAAACATTATGCTAAACATAAGTTTGACTTACCAAACTTATGTTTAGCATAATAACCGGACTGAGCTTGGACGTCAAGTGTTTTTTAGAGGAAAACACTATAAATAGAAAAGAGCTAAGAGAAACTCACCCTTATTTATTTAGTGCGAAATTAATACAAAAAAGTTTGGCCTCAAATAACCTTACTTCTTCGAATTTTCTAAATCGGCGCGCTTTTGTAAGGCGTTTTTTGCTATTGCGTAGTAAATTTCTAAGCCTAAAAAAAATAGATATGCAATCAGCATTGAGATTACATAACTCTGTGGGTTCGTATCTGTAGAAGACAAGATGACAAATGAAGCTAAAGCCACAGTTAAGAGGCGTACAACCATGCCGCCCATAAAAGCCATCATGAACGCTTGGTTACCCTTAGCATATGACCAGCGAAGAACGAGAAGAGCAATACATCCCGTGCTAGCACCAACCGACAATCCAAATATTATGCCATCCAAAGTCATCGTCATTTCTCTGCACTCCGCTCTCTGTCTTCTATTTCCATCAGTTTTACATACAAGTGGTAAAATCCAGCACATGCGCCTGCTAACAGACCAACCAACGTGAAAAAAGGTAGAGTTGCAATTGAGCGGTCCAGCCACCAACCTCCCCCTGCACCAAGCAGCGTCGTAAGCGCAAAGTGTATACCCATACCCATATAACGACTGGATTCAGCATAGGAAGATAAAATTTTAGTCTTCTCGCGCTTTCCCATAGACACCTTATCGCCATGAAAAAAAAGAGCGGCGGACACGAGTCCGCCGCTCTGATCCCAATCTTTAATCGCTGTTAGTTGCCCATTACGACCATCTCGAGCGACTTTTTTTCTTCTTCGCCACATGAACCAGGCTTTGCACCGCACTCGCACATAGGCTGTCCGTAGCGATCGCTCATTGAACTAAGGCCACCGCACGAACCTTTAATCTGCCTATCAGAAAAAATCACGCCCACGGCCATTGCTACCATAACTAATGCGAAAGCAACAAATGCTGCAATTAATAAAGTCATTCAATTATTTCCGGTTTTTATGGTAATAAATGCCACCACTTACTAACCACCAAAATCATCGAAACGAATCATTTCTTCCTCAACACCTAGATCATCAAGCATTTTGAATACAGATTGGGACATCATCGGTGGACCGCACATGTAATATTCAATATCCTCAGGAGCCGCATGATCTTTAAGATAATTATCGTGAACCACCTGATGTATAAACCCCACATATCCGGTCCAATTATCTTCCGGACGCGGATCAGACATGGCAATGTTGAATTTGAAGTTGGGGAACTCTTCTTCGATCTTGCGAAAATGATCTTCGTAAAAAACTTCATTAGGGTTTCTTGCCCCATACCAATACGATACCTTGCGACCCGATTTCAATGTACGAAACAAATGGAAGATGTGCGAGCGGAGTGGAGCCATACCCGCGCCACCGCCTATGTAAACCATCTCGCGATCCGTATCGTTGATAAAAAATTCTCCAAAGGGGCCCGATATAGTCACTTTATCCCCCGGTTTACGGCTAAATATGTACGAAGATGCAATACCAGGCGGTACTTGCTTCCAGCCCGTAGGCGACGAACGATCAGGGGGAGGAGTAGCGATGCGGATATTAAGCATAACAATGTTACCCTCAGCAGGATAATTAGCCATTGAGTAAGCACGAACCGCAGTCTCAGTATTAACAGCTTTAAAATCCCAAACATTGAATCGGTCCCAATCGGGCTTAAAACGATCTTCGATACCTTCAATGTCACTGTAGTTTGCTTCATAAGGCGGTATTTCTATCTGAATGTAACCGCCAGACTCAAAATCGAGTGTTTCGCCTTCTGGCAAACGAACAACAAATTCTTTAATAAAAGTGGCAACATTCTCATTGGAGACTACTTCACATTCCCACTTCTTGACCGAAAAGAACTCAGCAGGCACTTCAACTTCCATGTCCTGCTTCACATTGACTTGGCATGACAACCGCAAACCGTCACGCGCCTCGCCCTTTGATATGTGCGTTAATTCTGTCGGCAGAATGTCGCCACCGCCATCATGAACATGCACTTTACATTGAGCACACGTACCTCCTCCACCGCAGGCAGAAGAGACAAAAATTTTGTTATCGGCCAGAACGTTGAGCAACTTGCCGCCGGCTGGAACCGAAAGAGCCTTACTATCATCTCCATTCAAGCGGATTTTAACATTTCCGCTGGCCACCAATTTAGATCGGGCAGACAAAATTAAAGCAACTAGCGCTAACACGATGGCGATGAACATGCCTACACCAGATACGATTTCAATCATTTTATAACTCGTTGCTCCTCAATATTAAAGCTGTATACCGGAAAAAGACATAAAGGCCAATGACATTAAGCCAACCGTAATGAATGTGATGCCCAAGCCACGCAGAGGCGGTGGGACATCGCTATACTTCATTTTCTCACGCAACCCTGCAAGGGCTACAATCGCTAATCCCCATCCGATTCCAGATCCCAAACCAAATACTGCGCTTTCAGCCAGATTGTAATCCCGTTCAACCATGAATAATGAACCACCAAGAATAGCGCAGTTTACAGTTATTAATGGCAAGAATATACCTAAAGCATTGTATAGTGCAGGCACAAACCGATCGAGAAACATCTCAAGGATCTGCACCATTGCAGCGATTATGCCGATGTAACTGATGAGGCCGATAAACGTCAAATCGACCCCAGTGAGTCCAGCCCAAGCCAGTGCATCTTCTTTGAGCAAATACTGATAAATCAAGTTGTTGGCCGGTATGGTTATCAACTGAACGACTATGACTGCGATGCTCAAACCAAATGCCGTGCTCACGTTCTTTGAAACTGCTAAGAATGTGCACATACCGAGGAAAAAAGACAGCGCCAAGTTCTCGACAAAGATCGACTTCATGAGAATGCTCAGATAAACTTCCATCGTCTAATTTTCCTCTTCAATCTGTTCGGTCTTAATCGCGCGCAATATCCAAATAATAAAACCAATTAGGAAGAAAGCGCTTGGAGGCAGCAGCATCATACCATTGGGTTCATACCAACCGCCCTCAGTCGACAGAGTAAACATCTCTACACCAAATAACTTACCTGAACCAAACAGTTCACGGAAAAATCCAACGACAAGTAAAATCGCGCTGTACCCTATGGCATTCCCTAAACCGTCCATAAAACTCATCACAGGGCCGTTTTTCATAGCAAATGCTTCTGCACGTCCCATAACAATACAATTGGTAATGATGAGGCTAACAAAAACAGAAAGTTGCTTGCTCGTATCGAAAGCGAAAGCACGTAAAAATTGGTCAACGATAATCACAAGAGATGCAATTATAGTCATCTGCACTATAATACGTATGCTGTTAGGAATAATGTTGCGGATCAAACTCACAGCTGTGTTCGACATTGACAAGACAAACATTACAGCCAAAGACATTGTGATCGACGTTTCCATTTTGGTCGTCACGGCCAGTGCCGAGCAAATTCCCAGAATTTGCAATGCGATCGGATTGTCATTGAAAAGCGGGTTGAACAGTACGTCTTTCGCCTTGTCAGCCATTTCAGCTTACTCCTTGCTCGCGAAGTCTATCGAGGTAAGAAGCGAAACCCTCTTCGCCCAACCAATACTCCAACATGTATTTGACCCCGCGCGCAGTTATTGTCGCTCCAGACAGCCCATCAACCTGGTATTGCTCATTAGGATTACCGGGCACGACCTTTCCCTTGAGCACATCAATTTTTACTTCACCATCATCGCCATACGCTTTCTTTCCGTCCCAGAGAGCCTTCCAGTTCGGATTATCCACTTCCCCTCCCAACCCAGGAGTCTCAAGGTGTTCATAAAATACCAAACCCCGAATTGTGTTGAGATCTTTAGTATCTAGAGCCAAAAAGCCGTAGAGCGTCGACCATAAACCCTTTCCGCACACTGGAACGATTACTTTCCTTACTCGATCTCCCTCAGAAATGACATACACATCTGACAGTTTGGCTCGACGCTTAATCTTCGCCAAGTCTTTGTCTAGCGGAATTTCTTCGCTTTGTTCTGGGTCAAGAGCAGCCCTGCGCGCGTCAAATACATCGGGGTCAACGTCCGTGTAGTTTCCAGTCGATAGGTCAACGACACGCGCTTGCACGTTTTCATACAACTCAATGACTCGATCAGCCCCTGCGCTCTCACCTGCCTTCAAAAGACCAGCGGCCATCAAGATGTTGCGCTTCTTATCTAACGCCTTGTTTTCCTCTTGTGTGGGCTTGAGAGACACTGCGGCAGCCGAAACGAGAATAGAGCACACCAAACAAACACCAAGTGCAACACCAAACGTTTTTCCTACTGTATCTTGTGCCACGTTAACCTCCCTTTAACCACTAACGACTGTGCGAGCCAGACGCCTCTTAATATTGGCATTCACAACAACGTAGTCAATTACCGGAGCAAAAACATTACCGAATAGGATGGCTAACATAACCCCTTCTGGAAACGCAGGGTTTATAACTCGGATAAGAACTGTCATAACGCCAATTAATGCACCGTAAAACCAGCGACCTCTCTCTGTCATAGACGACGATACGGGGTCTGTAGCCATGAAAACGCAACCGAAAGCGAAGCTGCCAACGGCCATATGCCACAACCCGTTCATTTCAAACATGGGATTGGTGTCACTACCGATCATGTGTAGCAGTTCAGCGAAAATAAATGTTGACAGTGTCATGCTCAAAATGATACGCCATGAACCTATACCAGTCGCAATCAGTATTGCGGCGCCGATGAGACAAGCCAGTGCAGAAGTCTCTCCCATAGACCCAGGAATTACCCCCAAAAATGCATCCATCAAAGACATGGATTCACGAACGGCACTCATACCACTTTCTGCCCCGTCACCCAAGGGCGTCGCCATTGTGTAACTATCAGCACCAACCCAAACAGCATTTCCACTAATTGCAGCAGGATATGCAAAGTAGAGGAAAGCGCGACCTGTCAATGCAGGGTTAAGGAAGTTTTTACCTGTGCCACCGAAGACTTCTTTGCCGACGACAACACCGAAACTAATACCCACGGCAACCTGCCATAGAGGAATGGTCGGTGGTAAAGTCAGCGGAAATAACATACCAGTAACCAAGAAGCCCTCGTTGATTTCATGACCACGTAAGGTAGCAAAAAGCCCTTCCCACAAGCCACCAACAGCGTTACACACGATGAAGACGGGAAGAAAGTAGAGCGCTCCGTGTATCATGTTTACGATGAAGTTCGATGGTGAGTAGCCAAGTCCGATAATGTCCATGACCACACCACGCCAACCTCCAGCTGTGGTAAGACCCATTTCTTGCATCGCAAGATTGGCTTGATATCCGGTATTCCAAAAAGCCATGAATATGCAGGGAAGCAAAGCGACAACAACCATTATCATCGTGCGTTTAAGATCGATACTATCTCGCACGTGCGTTGGACCGTTTGTCACTTTCCCCGGAGTATAGAGAAAAGTGTCAGCGGCTTCATACAGCGCGTATCCTTTTTCCAAGGGCCCACCCTTGTGAAAAAGCGGTTCGGCTTGATCCAATAAGTCTCGCAGCAGCTTCATCTTGCTCTTCTATCCTTCCAATTCGATCTGTTCGAGATTTTTCCGCAAAAGCGGTCCGAATTCGTGCTTACCTGGACATACAAACGAACACAAACCTAAATCTTCTTCATCTAGCTCTAACGCTCCTAAGAGCTGTGCCTGCTCTGTGTCTCCCGTTATCAGAGAACGAAGAAGAAAAACCGGAACAACGTCGAGCGGCATTACTTTCTCGTAAGAGCTTATTGGCACCAGTGCTCGATCGCTGCCCTCTATGGAGGTCGTGAAGTTGAAAAGTTTACCGGGGAAAAGTTTGGATGCAAAAACATTTTTAACAGAAAACTTGTCAATCCCTGGCTTTTGCCAACCAAGAAATTCGCGCTCTCGTCCTTCAGCTAAAACCGCAACCTGTAAATGGTAGCGACCTAAAAAATCGAACGGACCAACAGCAGCACGACCCGAGAGAATCGAACCAGAGATGATCCGATTTTCCCCTGTTTTCAACTGGCTAGCTGTCAGTTCACTAAGCCGTGCCCCCAAGCGCGTGCGGACCAGACGCGGGTGCTCTACCTGCGGACCAGCCAGTGCGATGACGCGTTCTACGGATAGTCGGTTTGTAGAGAATAATTTGCCGATGGCGATAACATCTTGATAATTGATGTGCCAGACAGTCTTCCCTAACCCGACCGGATCAACGAAGTGAATGTGTGTCCCGGGCAGACCTGCTGGATGCGGACCGGCAAACTCAACCTCTTGCCCATCTCCACCGCTTATAGCAGCACCGGGCGCCTTGCACAAATAAGTGGGACCATCACTCAATTTGCTCAGAATCTGTATACCCAAGGTAAAGTCATCTTCACCTTCTACCAGCACTACTTGCGGGTTGGCAGATAATGGGTTTGTATCTATTGCAGTGACGAAAATGGAATGGGGGGTAGTTTCTGGAGAGGGAACTTTACTGTAGGGGCGCGTACGCAGAGCTGTCCACAAACCGGAGTGAATTAGCTTCTCGCGTATCTGTTCGCGGCCGAGTTGATCAGGCGCTGTGTCGGAGAATTGTTCGAACTGCTCTTCCGCGTCCCCACTCAGTTCGATAACTACTGACTGAAGAAAACGCTTTGCACCGCGATTTATTGCAACTACTTTTCCGCTGGCAGGAGAAGTATGTCGAACACCGGGTGTTTTTTTGTCTTCGAAGAGCAACTGGCCCAAAGCCACTTCGTCGCCCTCTTTAACGGCCATTGTCGGCCTCATCCCGTTGTAATCCGAACCAATTACGGCAACTTGGCTTACGGCGGCGCCTTCACCTACCACCTGTTCGGGCGCACCCTCGATCGGCAGATCAAGGCCTTTCTTTATTGTAATGCGACTGCTTTGCATAAATAGAGAAAACGATCTCCTTGTAAAAGAGGCCATATAGAGCGGCCCCAATTTATGTGACTGGGCCAGATTTGAGACCTTTCAGGAGCACTAGTTTAAACCTGCATCCGCGGTCTGTCAAGGCAGGCAGAAAGCGCACAAGCAATAGCACATTCCACCTATCTATCAGTAGCAGAAAACGATATATTTGGCAAGTTGACCACACAGTTATAGCTTTGTTTTCTGCTTAAAATAGAACATATCGTAACCAGTGGATTAGACAATGGCAAAACAAGTGAAAGCTATCTCGATATGCCGAGTATATTTATGGTGTATCCTCTTGCTGATCGGTATGGTTAATACAGGTTTCGGACAAACCTATCAGATGGATACCATCTATGTAAGCGCTTCACGTCTTCCCAGTTCACAAGGGACTAACAGGCTTGTAGCCGTGCTCGACAGCGCAGAGATTGCACGAATAGGAGCACACAGTATTGCCGAACTTTTAAACGCAATACCTGGCATTCACTCGAGAACGCGCGGCCCGATAGGAGTACAAACCGACTTAGAAATGGCAGGTGCCACCTACAGTCAAGTAATGGTGATGGTAGATGGCATGCGCGTGAACGACCCGCAAACAGGTCATCACACGTTGAACTTGCCCCTCAGGCCGCAGGATCTACAGCGAGTAGAAATTGTTTACGGAGCGGGTTCTGCAGTACACGGTCCTGATGCATTTGGCGGCGTTGTTAATCTCGTTCCACACACTGTCCCACAGCGACACGTTGCGTTGTCCTCCCTGTGGGGAAAAGCAAAAACAAACAGCGACGTTGCCGCCGTAGCACAACGAGCGACAGTTCGTTACAACTGGAAGAGAGAATGGGGTGATATCTCATTCAGCGTCGGAAAAGAGCGCTCCGACGGCTATCGCGATACGACAGAATTCGACATTGATCACCTGTTGACTAGGCTTCGCTTACCGCTTTTATCAGGCGAACTCAAGTTGATCGGTGGCGTAGAAGACAAGGCCTTCGGAGCAAAAGATTTCTATGCCCCTTACCCCTCCAAGGAATGGACTAGAATCTGGCTGGGAAACGCACAGTATCAAAGGCGTCTCCGCTCCAATAAGCTTTTGAACAGTCGAATGTCCTATAGGCGACACCGAGATCGATTTGTTCTATGGCGCGACAACCCAAGCGCTTATGAAAACCGCCATATAAACGAATCGATGACCTTAGAAACGCACTTAATTCAACCCTGGAGAGAGGGACAAATACTCTGGGGCGGTGAGCTGAGTTACCTTCAGATTGACAGCAATAATCTGGGTGAACACGCACAACGACGCGGCGCGCTTTTCGCAGAATCGTCTCATCCAATTGATGAGTGGCTTGTCAAAACAAGCGCACGAGTTGACTACAGCAATACATACGACATGGAGTTTTCCCCTTCTGTAAGCCTAGCACGTAAGCTACAAACTGGACGATTATCTCTTGGCTTAGGACGCGCCTTTCGCGCTCCATCTTTCACAGAACAGAATTACAATAAGCACGTGCCCCGATCTGAACTAAGACGAGGCCAGAACATTGGTAATCCATCACTCAACGCTGAGCGCGCTTGGACTTATGAGGCAGTTATAGTAACCACACTGCAATCCCACTTACATCTGCAGGGTCATGCGTACGCCCGTTATGAAAACAACCTAATCGATTACATAAAAAATGTGCGGTCAGACACGCTATTTGAAGCGAAAAATCTGGGAAAGATACGTACTGTAGGTACGCTCATCGATTTATCCTATCATCGTTGGAATGCATTTTCACCATCGTTTAGCTATGCCTGGAACAACAAAACGCGCAGATTAGCAGAGGGTCTTGAGTCCAAGTATGTATTCACGCAACCACGCCAGCAAATCAGCATACATTTAACTCACCATTTACCCGCAGGCATGCACGCGCGTTGGCATTATGACTTTCGCCAATACACAACAGAGAAAGATTACGGCGTGTCATGCCTAACGATCAGCCGAAGTATGCCTTACGGCCAAGTGCGTTTACGGATCGACAACCTGACTGACATACAGTATGAAGAGATTCCCGGCGTGCCGATGCCAGGTCGCTGGTTCACCGTGGAAACGGTATCAAACCTGTAAAAAGCAGCTTGCTCCCGTACGTAAGCCTATATATCATTCCCCGATGGGTATTTAGAGCACTCTTCCAGCGCGCTACGTGCCCGATCGAACAAATAGTCAGCCGCACAGCAACGGAGAAAAAAATGCACTCTCATATGCGAATTCCACCTGCTTTCTGTGCTCTTTTCCTAACCCTATTCGCGGCACTTCCAGCGTTTGCACAGGAACCGGAGCAAGACAATTGGGTTCAAGGATGGTTAGCTGAAGTCGATTCCATCCTAGGCGGAACCGTGGGGTTCCTAGCGTCCATACTACTCTTCGATTTTGGAACGGGCGTTCCGCTTGTCGTAGGCGTTCTTCTTATCGGCGGTATCTACTACACGCTGTTTTTCGGTTTCTTTTCCATACGGGCTTTCGGCCACTCCATCGATGTGATTCGCGGCCTGTATGACGATCCAGATGACCCAGGCGAGATTTCTCACTTCAAAGCGTTGACCAGTGCGCTCTCTGCTACCATAGGTCTGGGTAATATTGCCGGAGTAGCCGTAGCCATTGGAACGGGCGGACCAGGCGCGCTGGTCTGGATGATTATCACCGCCATCTTCGGCATGTCTTCTAAACTTGCATCCTGCACGCTGGCAATCATGTATCGCGACATCCACCCAGACGGACGTGTGGCCGGCGGACCCATGTACTACCTGGAGAAGGGACTGGAAATGCGTGGGCTCAAAGCGCTGGGCCGAACGCTCGCTATGCTATTTGCACTGCTTTGCATAGGTGGATCACTCGGTGGTGGAAACATGTTCCAATCCAACCAGACCTTGGAGGCATTGGGTACGCTCAGCCCTTTCTTTAAAGAATACAATTGGCTTGTTGGCATGATATTAGCCATCTTAGTAGGCATCGTCATCATCGGAGGCATACAACGCATAGCAGGCGTGACCTCTCGTTTAGTGCCTGCTATGTGTCTGCTATACGTCGCGAGTGCGTTATTTATTATCCTGTCCAATATCGAACAAGTTCCCACCATTTTTGCACTGGTAATTAGCCAAGCCTTTAGCGGCGATGCAGTTTACGGCGGCGTGCTTGGCATCATGGTCACAGGAATCACGCGAGCAGCCTTTTCGAACGAAGCCGGCATCGGTTCAGCGGCAATAGCCCACTCTGCGGCCAAGACTGAAGAGGCTGCACGCGAAGGGATTGTCGCGATGATTGGCCCCTTTATCGACACCATCGTCATATGCACCATGACAGCCCTCGTGGTCATGCTAACGGGCGTATATCAAGACCCCGCCCTGCAGGGGAAGGGCGCTGAAATGACGGCTACGGCCTTTGGCTCGGTTATTCCAGGAGCAGAGTATGTGCTGGCCATTGTTATCTGTCTCTTTGCCTACTCTACAATGATCTCTTGGGAATACTACGGAGAGCGTGCTTGGGAATACCTATTTGGCACGGGATCGATGATTGTCTTTCGACTTCTTTTCGTTTTTTTCGTCTTTGTAGGCGCGGTGACTCAACTCCAAAACGTGATAGATTTTTCCGACCTCATGATTCTCAGCATGGCCTTCCCCAATATCATCGGCGGTATCCTGTTGAGCAGGCAGATAAAAGATAGACTCAACGAGTACTGGAATCGACTACAGATTGGCCAAATGAAACGGTATAAGTAGCTCATACTAGGGCATCATACAAGCGTTGGGGGACGCGTGCTTGAATTATCTACCGCTTTTAGAATATCGTCAATTGGTCTAAATGTATTTTTCGCACACCTAATCGCTTCCTATCGAGTTTCACACATGGCACGGATCTTCTTTCTATTCGCACTCCTTTTGCCTTCCATGACAGAAGCGAGCGAGCTACCGCGCGTCGATGTAATTCAGCTGCAGGAGAAGTTCATGACGCGCGAACTCTACCTCGACGGCACACTGAACCCCCATCGCCAGACCGCTCTCTCAGCTGAAGTGAGCGGTGTCCTAACAGAACGCCGAGTGCAGATTGGAGCACGCGTTAGTCAAGGTGACACCTTATTTCAGATAGACCCACAGCGATATGTGCTGCAGCGAATGCAGCGCGACGCCGAACTAAACGCGGCGCGAAGCCGCGCGCTCTTGGCAAATCAAACTTGGCAACGCATAAACAGACTCTACAGAGATGACACGGCGACAGAAGAAGAGCTGCAGCGAGCCACGTTTGATAAGGACAGCGCCAATGCGCACAAGAGATCAGCAAAAACGGCGTTAAAAATAGCGCAATTAGATCTCAAGAAAACAGTGCTGCAAGCACCGTTCAGTGGCGAGATCTCAGCTATACGCGGCGAGGTTGGTCAAACTGTAGCAGCAGGTCATCCACTTGTGCACATAGCTAGCACTGATACCCTAATCGTACGCGCGAACGTCTCCGCTAAAGAAGTTCTGTGGTTAGAGGTAGGCCTTCCAGGACTCGTCACACCCAGCGATGGCAGCGCGCCATTCGAAACAACCCTGCGCTCATTTACGCAGTTAGCAGACCCTCAGTCACGTCGATATATCGTTGAGTTAGAAGCTCCTAACAGAGTCCGTCGCTCGTTTGGTGCATTGGCGTCTATTAAGCTGCTAACCACCAGAAAGATTCGCGGCGTTTTGGTCAGCGAAAACGCATTGCGGTCGTTCGCTGGAACCACGTATGCATACGTGGTTGAAGAGAAGGAGGGAAACGCATTTCTCACTCGGCGTTTGGTATCGATAGGTCTTGAACTCCCCGACGGACTCTTTCTGATCTCAGATGGCCTCAACCCAGGCGAAAGAGTAGCTGCCGGAGGTACTCTTATGGTCGATGGGCTACAGATACAACCGTCAGAAATGGGTTTTATCACAGTCGAGTCTACCCCGTGAAATCTCTTTTTCGCTGGGTAGTAGCCAACCCCCTAATCGCCAACCTTCTCAGTGCGTGTTTTTTACTTGGAGGCACCGGAGCCTACATCACAATGCCCCAAGAGTACCTGCCGCCAGTTAACCTAAAGTGGCTACTTGTAGTCATGTCCTATCCGGGAGTGTCTACGGCTGACATAGAGCGACTTATAACGCAGCCGGCAGAAGAAGAATTGGAAAATATAGACTACCTGAGCCAATCCAACTCGATTTCAAGTGAAGGCATTGTCGAGATCTCCATGCAATTTGAGAATATCTCAACGGATGAATTCGAGCGGCAGTATCAAGAAACCCGGCAGGCAATTGATCGAGTCAACCTACCCGATGCCGTTTCAGATCCATTCTACCTTAAGCTGAAATCTTCCAACTTCATACCGCTTGTCCAAGTCGCACTCAGCGGTGACACCCAAATCACATACGGTCAACTGCGTCAGCACGTTGACGACTTACGCGACGCGATAGAGAATTTCTGGGAAGTTGATCGCGTTTTTCTATTCGACGACCGCGAGCGACAAGTCCATATTCAAGTTGATCCGCCCAGCGCGCGCGCACTCGACTTATCTCTAGACGACATCAGAACGTCCATAGCCCTGCAAAACGCCGACTTACCAGCCGGCACGCTACAACTCGGGCAATCGGAATTCCTCGTTCGACACAAAGGCAAGTTCCGCAACCTGCAGGATATCGAAAACACCGTCGTATCGCGCGACCCCGAGGGTAATCACGTAACCCTAAATCAGATCGCCACTGTAGTAGATACCTACGCACGTGAAGAAGCCCGTTCGCGGCTTGAAGGAAGACGCAGTATTGCGTTGGGTGTAACCAAAAAAGACGTCGGATCCTCCCTAAATCTACTCGACAAGATCCATCGCCTGATTGAAGAATCGAAGCAGGCGCTACCAAATGGAATGTATATCGACTTGGTTAACGACACGTCGATACGCGTGCGTAACTCACTGGTCAACTTGCAGACCAACGCGCTGGCTGGTGGAGTCTTAGTAGTAATCGTGCTCTGGCTCTTTATAGGCTGGCGCAACAGCATTCTAACGGCCATTGGCATCCCGATCGCTTTTAGCCTAGCCTTTATCATGCTGAAGGCCATCGGATCATCGATCAACGAAAACACTCTCTTTGGGCTAGTTTTAGTTTTAGGTATGATAGTCGACGATGCGATAGTCGTCATAGAAAACGTTTATCGCTATATGCAGATGGGCTGGAAGCGCGCCGATGCCGTTATCACCGGCACGCAAGAAGTGCTGTCTCCCGTCCTAACCTCAACGTTGACGACCATCGCCGCCTTCATGCCGTTGGTGTTCCTGCCCGGAACGATCGGCGAATTTCTCAAGGTCGTACCCATCACCGTAAGCTTGGCTTTACTCGCATCTCTGATTGAGTGCTTCCTTATTCTACCTTCACATATTTCCGATTTTGGGGACGGCCAAAAAAAGAGTCCGCTCGACGGTGCGATTGGACGCTTGACAGAGCGTTATAGTCGATTAATATCGAGGATTTTACCTTCTTGGCGGCGCTATGCCGTGGCCATCGGAATTCCCGCGACTATCCTCGTTTCTGCAGGCATTGTTTTTCCCCAACTGCGTCAAGAACTGTTCAGTTCGGACCCGCAGAGCTACTTTGCCGTCTGGCTGACTCTGCCTGAAGGCACTGCTCTGGACGAGACCAACCGCCATACTCAGCGACTCGAGTCTGCGGTCCGCGCAATGCCACGAGAATACACCGCGCACATCGAGCGAATTTTGGTTAACGTCGGCGTACAAAACACGGAAAGCCGAACGTTCACCCGACCTAACTATGCGGAAATCATTGTCGACATAGAAGATGGGGCAGAAGTCAAAAAACGACTGGAAAGTATGGTCGATTACATGCGACAGACCGCCGCCCAGATGGGATACACTCAAGAAGAGATTCAAGTTAAGATTATCGAAAACGGTCCTCCTAAAGACTATCCCCTCGAGGCAAAAATCCAAGGCGATGACTTTGTTACACTCGATGCGATTGCCGAACAGCTTAAAGATCGACTGGCGAGCTATCCAGGGCTGATTAACATCGGCGACGACTTTGTCCCAGGCAAGGGAGAGCTAACGTTCCAGCTGAGAAGAGCGGAAGCCCATCGCTTAGGCCTGACCTCAAGCGATGTCGGTATAGCCCTGCAGAGCGCACTAAACGGACAGCAGGCCGGCACTTTTGACGCAGATGACAAAGAACGGCCTATACTCGTACGCTACGCGCCCTCTTGGTTCACGTCAGGCAGCCGACTGGAAGACATCGACATCCGCACGCCTAACGGTGACTTTGTTCGCCTCGGCTCCGTAGCAGAACTACGTAGAGACACCGGATTCAGCGAAATTAAACGCCGTGATTTTCGCCGCACCATTACCGTATTTGCTGAAGAGAGCGAAGCCGGTGCCGCAGCGAGCACGGTAGAAGATCTCAGAGCGTACTTTCAACAACAGATCGCTCCGATCCACCCGGGATATAACCTCGTTTTCGGCGGTCAGTTCCAAGAATTTAACCAGGCCTTCGACAACATTATTCTGTTATTTGGCTTAGGCGCTATGTGCATCTTTTTCATACTCGTAGTGCAATTCCGCTCGCTAATCCAACCCTTCATAATTATAGTGACAATTCCCTTCGCATTAGCGGGTGCTCTGGTGGGTCTCATCGCCAATGGATACCCGCTCTCAATTACTGCTATTTACGGCATGGTAGGTCTATCTGGAGTGGTAGTTAACGACTCTATTGTGCTCATCAGCTTTGCCAACTATGCCAGACAAAGAGGCTTATCTGTACGCGATGCAATACTCGACGCAGCCTCAAAACGCCTGCGGCCCATTATACTGACGACGGTAACGACCGTGGGCGGCGTGCTACCCATAGCACTAGGAATCACGGGCAAGTCAGCCGTATGGTCGCCGCTCGCAACACTCATAGTGTTTGGTCTAACAACAGCGACTATGATCATGCTTATAGTGATTCCATGCCTGTACTGGGTTATCGAAGACGTGCGTCACTTTGTACGAGAAACGCTAGGTTGGAGCCGCTTGGAAAACCGGCTGCGACCGCATGACTAGCCTATTTAGGAGAAATTTCCACGGGCTTGGGAAGTCGCTCATCTTGGCTTAGACCAAGGGCGATTCCAGCCATAAAATGGGCTATAGCTGTGATCTCAAACGGATAGCGGCTCGCTGAATTCCACAGCAGCCATCCGCGCGCCCCACCATCTTCGGCTCCGTACAGCTGCTCTGTGATATACGTCGCGTCATACTTAGAGACACGATAGTCAAATGCCTGTATCCAAGGTCTCACCTCGACTCCGTGATCAGCAGCACGCTTGCGCAGGCGCTGACATCCTTGATACAGAAAGTAGTATGGATGCGCAACCGGACTTGATATTCGACCAAACCCGTCTGCAAAATGAGACGGATACAGCATGGGTGAAACCGCGTCGAGATAGTCTAGAAGATCATCTACATCTTGACCAACTGTCTTAATATCTGCTAGACTCCCCCACGCTGTCACGCCGAAAATATCTGCAGATAGACGCGCACCCGTCGGCTCCAGCGCTGTACGCATACGACGCACAAAATCAGTTATGACAGCTGATTTCGATAGCACGGCTGGATCGAAAGAGAAAACGGCGTCTTCTATTCGACCTTCTGTAGGAAAACGAACGTAGTCCAGCTGAATCTCATCGACGCCGAACCCCGCGACCTCCAGCGCCAAATCTACTAAATACTGCTGCACCTCTGGCAGCGCCGGGTCGACCCAGTTTGGCGTGCCTCTTTCCGACCACACGCCAGCTCCTTGGCGAGACAGGGGAGCAAAGCCAGAACGCTGCTGAGCCAGTAGTACATCGTGAAAGCACGTCAACCGGGCAATGACATACATGCCGCGGTCACGCCAAGATCCCACAAGTTCTGCCGGACGATCGATGGTTGCTTCTCCGCTTGCTCCGATGGCTCGAGCAAGCGCCACTTTCGATGTGTAGCTTAGCCTCCCAAGGCGGTCTTTTACGTCGAATACAACGGCATTCCCACCCGCGGTGACGAGTTCATCTACCAGCGCGTCACCGCGCGCACTGCCAGCAGCGTTTGCATTGACGTAAACGCCATATGCCGCCGGATTAGTCCACTGCTGTGCCCAGCCAGCTTTAGCAGAAGCGACCGTCCAAGTTAATAAGAGTAGGAAGCCAATAGAGAAAGACACGGAAGAACTGCCTTTTTATGCATATAGCAGGAAGTGAATTTGTAAGATAAACGATACGTTAAAATAAAGGGTAAATGTGTAAAATACACGTCCAATTAAATGGCTATGGATCGAAGCCATCGCCCGTAGAATCAACTCTCTGATCGGCCTCGGCTCCTTCTAACCATTCTCGATCTTCGGCAAGGTAGATTTCCTCTAAGTCCAGATCGAAAAAAGCCTGCAGCCATTGTGCTAAACCCACCTGCTCGTCTTGCTGTTCTATACGGAGTTGGCTCATAAACGCAAAGCGATTAAGCGCAAAGTTCAGCGTGAGCACTTTGCCGCCACTCAGAGAAAAGTCTAGTTGTTGGACTTCTCCGCCGTAAGAGAGCTCAATCCAGTGATTGCCGGCAGGCAAATTATGTAGCAAAACTCCATTGTAGTCCGTCTTAAGCAGTTCCAGCGTGTAGCGACCGTCAATCCGCAGTTGTAAGCCCCGATCAATCAGCTCCCCCAAAGGTGCTTGCACTATCGCAAGAGAGGCATCGAGATCAGCGAAGGTCTCATCGTCTATTTGGTCTCGTTCCGTCACGTGCTCAGATACGTCAGATGGGCTGTCGACCCCAACTACCGGACGACGGTTCATCCACGCCGCAGGCGGCAGATGCGGCGTACGCCCTCCGTCTCGAGTCAAAGCGTAAGCGATGATGTTTGTGCAAGCCATAAGTGAATATAAAACGGGCTCTTCCCCGCTATCTTCCACGTTAGAACTGAGTGCTCCCTTACTCATTAATCCCATATCACTCAGCACAGCGACGAGCTGTCCGTCTATCTCAACGCCCCAGATACCCAAGGGTGGAGGCTGTTCAGCCACCATCTCATTCTCGATGACCTGATTAAAGGCCGTAGCTCGTTGGTCTGCGACCGGATCATCGAGGAACTGTGTAGGATAATGCCAGCGAGGGTTATCACCGACGTCTGTCAGACGCGTTTTGTCTTCACCGGGGAATCCTCCACTGAAATCGTAAAATGCGTAGTATAGCGGGTGGCTTAGTGGAACGGGACGTAAGATGGCATCTCGACCGAGTATATCCTGCAAGTGCGTTCGCATCTCGCTTAAGTAGCGGTTATTGCCCTCTATAAACAAGAACCCCCCCTCGCGCAGATAGCGTCCCATCAGAGCCATTTCTTCGAGTGTAAAGAGCGTCAATACATCGTCGCGATAGGCTATCATGCCCCCACCCTGCAAAAGAAAGTGTATCGGATCCTTGAGTAAGTTTTCCGCCAAGAAATTTTGATACGTTTTTTCGCGCACTTCAGCCAGTATAAACGTGTTGTCACGCATATAGCGTACAAGTGCATCAAGTTGGCCCCGTCCACTTCCCGCCCCGTATACTCGTAACTGCGTAAAGTTGACATACCCCATCAAATCGCGACGGCTCGAACGGTCTATGATCACGCCAGCATGGTCTTTGTTTGCACGCGCCATGTCCACGATGCGCAATAGATCCATCGAGGGAATACCCAAGCTGTCTGACAAACTCAGTTCCGATGGAGACAGCATCTTCACGCGCTCGAGAATCGGATCATATTCTTTGTTTCCGCTAGCCACTTCCCGCAGTGCGACAGGTGCATCTTCCACCTCTACTTCTTCAACGATAATCTGCATCGGTAGCTCGCGCTCATCTAATTCTACGGCTTTTCTATCTGCCGCAATGTATTCGAGTTCGAACTCAACGAGCGGTTCAATAAGTGGCTTTTGTGCGGTATTGAGGCGACGAGGCTTAAAGAGGGGGGCGATATTGGCCAAGCGGGCGCGGAAGGACTCCGTTTCTACTTCATCAAGCCAAAAATCACGTGCCATATACAGACCCGCAATATGTAACAACACAGAGGCCAGCACGCTGAGCCATATCGCCTCGTGCGTTTTACTTTTAGCCATTAGTTGAACCCAGATGAGAGCGGCAATACGCTGAACTGTACAAACGCTGTCTACGAGGAAAAAAAGACGCTCTAACCGTGAGTTTCGCTTCCTCCTCGTTAGTGCAACGAATATACAAAAACGTGGAGCTCACGCTTGAGTGCAGTCTATTCCGACGCCGGTTTACGTCTTTGCAAAACCTGCCGAAGTTCTTATTTTGACTTCTTCCACGACGCGCGCTCTGCGCGTCTTACCCCAGAAGACGAGGACTCACGTTCGCTATGAGTGAAGACGCGAAAGAATTAGACATAGAACTGCGCGAATGGCTAGAATCTCTTGACTACGTGTTGGCAGAACGGTCTCCAGACCACGTGCGCCATTTACTCGAGCAGCTCGAACAACGAGCCCACCAAGCAGGTATTGATATACCTTTCACCGCTAACACACCGTATGTCAACACCATACCCCGTTCAGCGCAGGCAACGTTTCCCGGCAGCCGAGAAATAGAGCGCCGCATAAAGAGCATCGTGCGCTGGAACGCCATGGCCATGGTAGTGCGTGCCAATCGCGATAAGGCAGCTCCTGGAGGCCACATATCGACATTCGCTTCATCTGCAACGCTGTATGAAGTTGGCTACAACCATTTTTTCCGCGCTCGCACAGATGAACACTCAGGCGATCAAGTCTATTTTCAGGGCCATGCATCACCCGGAATGTATGCACGCGCCTTTGTCGAAGGACGTCTAAGCGAAGAGCAGCTGAGCAACTTCCGACGCGAGCTACAGCCCGGCGGCGGCCTTTCGTCTTACCCCCACCCATGGCTTATGCCTGACTTTTGGCAATTCCCTACGGTCTCAATGGGACTCGGTCCGATCATGTCAATTTACCAGGCACGCTTCAACCGATACTTGGAGAACCGCGGCCTGAAGCAGAAAGACGACGGCCGGGTATGGGCCTTTCTCGGCGATGGAGAGTGCGACGAGCCAGAAACACTTGGCGCCATCACGCTAGCTTCGCGCGAGAAGCTCAACAACTTAACGTGGGTCATTAACTGCAACCTACAGCGTCTCGACGGCCCCGTGCGCGGAAACGGCAAGGTTATCCAAGAGCTCGAAGCAACCTTCCGGGGAGCTGGATGGAACGTAATTAAGGTTGTCTGGGGCGATGATTGGGATGCGCTGATCGAAAACGACGATAAAGGCCTGCTAGTACAGCGCATGGGAGAAGTAGTCGACGGACAGTATCAGAAGTACACGGTCTCAGACGGAGCCTTCATACGAGAAGACTTTTTCGGCAAAAATGGAGATCTCCTCGACATGGTAGCCCATTTGTCCGACGACCAGATTGAGAAAATGCGACGTGGTGGCCATGACCCCGAGAAGGTGTATACGGCCTACAAGAGGGCAACCGAGCACAAGGGCGCTCCGACAGTCATACTCGCTAAAACCGTCAAGGGATACGGCATGGGCGAGGCTGGTGAAGGAAAGAATATAACTCACCAGCAAAAGTCGCTTAACGAAAACGAGCTGCGTTCTTTCCGCACACGCTTTGGCATTCCCATCTCCGACGACGAAGTCGCAGCGGCCCCTTTCTACAGGCCGGACGAAAACAGCCCAGAGATGCAGTATATTCGCGAGCGCCGCACAGCTTTAGGCGGCTCCGTGCCCAGCCGCAGCACTAAGAGCGAACCCCTGCAGATGCCTCCGTCCGATCTGTGGAACGAATTTGAAAAAGCATCTGGAGACCGCACAATTGCCACTACGATGGCTTTTGTTGCCGTCCTCCGCAAACTGCTTCAAGACAAGGAAATTGGTAAATATATAGTGCCGATTATTCCCGACGAGGCACGCACATTCGGTATGGATCCCTTATTCCGCCAGTTTGGCATCTACTCTAGCGTTGGTCAGCTATACGAACCCGTAGACAAGGATGTAGTCTCTTACTACAAAGAGGCCCAAGACGGTCAGATCCTCGAAGAAGGTATAACAGAAGCCGGTTCGATGTCGTCTTTCATCGCCGCCGGTTCTGCATACTCAACGCACGGGATCAACACTATTCCATTTTTCGTTTACTACTCCATGTTCGGTATGCAACGCATTGGAGACCTGATTTGGCTGGCAGGCGACATGCGAGTTAAGGGCTTCATGGTGGGCGGAACTGCTGGGCGTACGACGCTCAACGGCGAAGGACTGCAGCATGAGGACGGCCACAGCCATCTCTTGGCCTACCCCGTGCCCAATATGATGGCCTACGACCCAGCATTCGCCTATGAAATTGCTGTTATCGTTCGTGAGGGAATCCGTCGAATGTACGTGGAACAGGAAGATGTATTCTACTACATGACGGTAGAAAACGAGCAGTACCCAATGCCACCTATGCCCGAAGGCGTTGAAGAAGGTATTCTCAAAGGCCTCTACAAGTTCAAACGCTCAAGTAAGAAACGATCCAAGCTCAAAGCACAGCTCTTCGGCAGCGGCGCGATAATGAACAAAGTGCTTGAGGCACAGCAGATTTTAGAAGAGCAGTATAATGTCGCCGCGGACGTATGGAGCATAACCAGCTTCAAAAGCCTGCATCGCGATGCACTCGACACGGAGCGCTGGAACCGCATGCACCCGGGCGAAACAAAGAAGAAGTCTTATATCGAGGAGTGCCTTGAAGGTGAAAAGGGTCCTTTCGTAATAGCTTCTGATTACGTGAAGGCACTTCCGGAATCCATTGCGCGCTGGTTCCCAGAAGCACCCGTTTCTTTGGGCACAGACGGATTTGGTCGAAGCGAAAGCCGCGAAGCTCTACGTGACTTTTTCGAAGTAGATGCCCGCTTTGTTACGCTCGGCGCACTGGGCGCACTAGCGGATGCCGGACAAATCGAACACAAGACCGTGAAGAAAGCTATGCAGGACCTAAATGTAGACTCAGAGAAACCCAACCCCGTTTATCGCTAGCGCAGCGCGCGACAGGATTAAGACGAATATGCCGATAGAATTCAAGATGCCCGATCTAGGCGAGAATATCGAAAATGGGGACGTGGTTAGCGTATTAGTCAGCGTGGGAGACCACATTGAGGAAGACCAGCCCGTACTCGAATTAGAAACAGACAAAGCCGTTATTGAAGTGCCTGCTTCAACCGGCGGGACTGTAACAGCCGTCCACGTAAAAGAAGGCGAAAGCGCAGCCGTCGGCCAACTTCTGCTCACATTGGAGTCACGCGATGAACAGGGCTCGGAAGCAGTCGCAGCGCCACAGCCCGAAACTGAACCAATTGAGCCAACTGAACCAGCCACACAAACGCAGGCCGAAACGGCTTCTCACCTTCCCTCTGCGGCCCAATCGACGAGCTCGGTCAAATTTAGTATGCCCGATCTGGGAGAAAACGTTGAGAATGGAGACATCGTAGGTGTCTTAGTTTCGGTCGGCGAGACCGTCAGGGAAGATCAGCCAGTCATTGAACTAGAGACCGATAAAGCCGTCATCGAAGTACCCTCTTCTATTGGCGGAACAGTTGAAGCGATTCACGTGAAAGAAGGCGACAACGCGGCCGTAGGTCAGCTCTTGCTGACCATCAAGACGGCCACATCTGCCGCTGCAAAACCCGCTGTAGAAAAGCCGGCGGCAGATACGACGCGCCCCTCGACTCAGGCGCCTGCTCCACTTCAAGCCGAATCCATATCATCTCCACCAGCGCAGGCGCTGACTCCAACCTCGCAGCCGTCTGCACCACCAACTACGAGCGTGCCAGCAGCCCCTTCCGTGCGACGTCTCGCACGTGAAATAGGCGTGGATATCACGCAGGTAGAGGGACATGGACCAGGGGGACGCATCTCCTCAAAAGATGTGAAAGCGCATTCTAAACAACTACATCAAACGCGCGCCGCATCACCGAGCGTGGCGGCAGCTGCCCCCTTACCCGACTTCAGCCAGTGGGGTGATATAGAGCGGGAATCAATGTCGAAGGTGCGCCAGATTACGGCCGAGCGCCTGTCACAAGCCTGGTCGACCATTCCGATGGTCACACAGTTCGATAAGGCAGATGTCAGTGACCTGGAAGTATGGCGCAAAGAACACGGTAAGCGCGCTGAAGCAGCTGGGGGCAAGCTGACGCCGACGGCCATTCTTATCAAAGTATTGGGAGCCGCACTCAAGGTCTTTCCGCAGTTCAATGCGAGCATAGACATGGCAAGCAATGAAGTCATTTACAAAAAGTATTGCCACATCGGTATTGCAGTTGATACGCCGCATGGTTTAATGGTTCCCGTAGTGCGCGACGTAGACCGTAAAAATATCATTGAGCTATCCGTCGAGCTGAGCGACATGGCACAGAAAACACGTGATCGCAAGATCACACCGGCCGATATGCAGGGCGGTAGTATGACTATTAGCAACGTCGGCGTCATGGGAGGGACAGCGTTTACTCCTATTGTCAATCCACCCGAAGTGGCTATACTCGGCGTGGCACGTTCAAGCGTTGAAGCCGTTTACATAGACGGGCATTTTCAGCCTCGCACCATGATGCCTATGTCTCTCAGCTACGACCACCGACTTATCGACGGAGCCGACGGCGCACGCTTTCTACGTTGGATCTGCGACGCACTGAATAATCCTTTTGTTGTACTCCTAGAGGGCTGATAATACCCATGCATAAAACACAACTCGTTGTCATAGGTGGAGGCCCAGGCGGCTACGTGGCAGCGTTCAAGGCGGCAGATCTCGGTTTGGATGTGACGTTGGTGGATCCAGAAGCCAATCCAGGCGGCGTTTGCCTTTATCGCGGCTGTATTCCATCCAAGGCGCTGTTACACGTGGCTAAGCTCCTCAACGAGAGCAAAGAAGCTCACCACTGGGGCGTGCAGTTTGCAGAGCCAATTATAGACTTGGACAAACTGCGCGCGTACAAGGACGGCGTAGTTGCTAAAATGACCGGGGGATTGGGCCAACTGGTAAAGGCCCGCAAGCTAAATCACGTTCGCGGGCACGCTCGTTTCACCAACAAAAACGCCTTGGAAGTCGAATTAGCAGAGGGAGGAACGCAGTCGATCGAATTTGAGCATGCGCTTTTAGCAAGCGGCTCGCGCCCTACCGTACCGAGCGTTTTTCGTATGGATGACACGCGCTTAATGGATTCGACAAGTGCTCTTGCCCTAGAGGATATTCCCGAAAGCCTGCTCATTGTCGGCGGCGGCATTATCGGAATGGAATTGGGACAAGTCTACGCCGCACTTGGTAGTAAAGTCTCCGTTGTCGAGATGATGTCTGGCCTCGTGCCGCCAGCTGACCGCGACTTAGTGAAACCTCTACATTCATGCGTGGAAAAAAGCTTCACCAACTTGTGGTTGAACACAAAGGTAACGGCAATAAACCCAATAGATGTAGGCATTGAAGTTCATTTTGAAGGACTTGATGGAAGCGCATCTCAACACGTGTTTTCCAAGCTATTACTATCTGTTGGTAGGATTCCTAACTCCGACAATCTAGGCTTGGAAAACACGCGCATTGAATTGGATAAACGTGGCTATGTACAAGTAGACGGTCAAATGCGCACCAGCGAGTCCAACATATTTGCGATCGGAGACATTGTTGGTGCAGCTCTAGCGCATACAGCCTCTCATCAAGGGACACTCGTTGCCGAAATTTTAGCGGGGCACAACAAACTCGTCTTTGAGCCACGCGCAATACCCAACGTGGTCTACACCGACCCCGAGATTGCCTGGTGTGGTCTAACAGAAGAGCAGGCGAAAGCAGAGGGCATTGATGTCAAGGTGGCGCGCTTCCCGTGGAGCGCATCGGGGCGGGCGACGGCCATTGCTCGCAACGATGGTCTGACTAAAATGCTTATTGATCCGTCTACAGACCGCATCCTTGGCGTCGGTGTCGCCGGTGCGAACGCAGGAGAACTTATCGCCGAAGGCGTGCTCGCCGTAGAAATGGCCGCACTCGCTTCAGACGTTCAGCTTTCCATCCATCCACACCCAACGCTTTCCGAAACGGTTATGGAAACGGCCGAGGTGTACTACGGACAGAGCCCACATCTGTACGCTCCAAAACGGTAGGCTTTACAGGGTAAAGTCTTCTCATGCTAGGCAATGCGCGATGGAAATTCTTTCCATCGCGCATTGTCTAGCATGAATTAAGCACCTGTAAAGCTTACATAAACAGCACCTTATATCGCCCAAAAAAATCGTGTGATATGGCATATATTTTGCTCTTTAATGGGAAACTATTGTCTGAAGCATAAGTTAAGAATATGAACACATCTCCTTTATCTGGCCAGTTTTCTCCGAAACTGGAAAAACTAAACCGGGAAATATACGCCGGTTTGAGCGAAGTGCGTCGCCATCTCAAAGCGCTAGAAGAAGCGGAGAAAAGCCAGCAACCTATGAGACCGTCGACATTCTCCGACTCGCTGGACCAACAAATAAAAGACAAGTGATCCTAATATGCTCCGCTTTTTAGACGAGCCTAATTTTTGCGCTTGGCCTAGAAGGACTCCCCTTTTTATTTTAGCTGTAAAATTACGTAGCTCATTTATCCTTAACCATTTGGGCAATACATAGCTACAACCAATATGAATCGACAGACTCGCATGGCGTTACTTGCAGTAGGCGGCAGCCTTCTACTCTTCCTGCCCTTAGTCGCCTATCTGTATTTCTTCGGCCCAGACACCTACCAACCGCCCCGTCGAGGCCAAATAAGCCAGCTTATTGCCGACGGTAACTACGCGCAAGCCTACCAACAGCTCAATCGCACGCAGGCAGATTCTATCACATCAGAAGAATCCACACAGCGCCAATTGCAAATGGCGCTGTGTGAACTCAACTTAGGCAAGCCCGAACAGGCCCACACGCGACTTCGCGATCTACCAATGCCTCCCCCACTGCTCGAATCCTATCGCCAATTTTGGATGGCACAAGCACTAGAGGACATGGAGCAGGTTGAAGCGGCAGTCACCCATTATCGACATTTTCTCACCCAAAATAGTCAATCCATTTTAGCAGGTTCCGCACGTCAGCGGCTGGCAGCACTCCATATGGAGTCTGATAATCATCAGGCCGCCATCGAATTATATGAAGAGCTGATGGAAGAACCGGCCCTAGCGCCCCGATCGATTTATTCCATCGCTTTAGCGCACCTAGAAGCTGGTCAAAAAGACGTTGCATATCGCCAATACGTTCAGCTTATGGAAGAATACCCCAAAGACAAACGCGCGCTCAGAGCTGCTATTGACATCGAGGGACCGCTCAATGCGAAAGCAGCTTTTGCCGTTGCTTCTACCTACCATGCGCACAAGCGCTACGCCGACTCCAAAAAGCGCTTTCAGCAATTTATAAAGAGATTCCCACACGACCAGCGCGTAGCGGATGCGTACTACAACTTGGCTCTTTCACAGCTGGGCCTCGGCCAGTATGAAACCGCAATCCGCACGTTTGAGAAAACGTACGAACAGTACGGATTGCCCTCGGCCCTCTATCGCATTGGGGGCGTATATATCACCCGCAATAACGAAGCTGATGCCATCGCTATTTATGAACGTTTTTCTCGTCAATATCCACAACACAGCTTAGCTGATGACGCCCTGTGGCAGGCAGCCAAATCAGCCGAACGCAACAATCGTTTTTCCGAGGCGGAGCGACTATACAAGCTACTAGTCAGCCGTCACCCGCAAAGCACTTATCGCGATGATGCAGGCTGGGGAATCGGCTTTACATTTTACTGTCGAAGCGAGTTTGACAAAGCACTGCATGTATTCGAACGACTCAGCAAAATAGCGCAGCAGCCGCATGTTGTCGACCAGAGTCTTTACTGGGCCGGGAAGGCAGCCGCAGAGTTAGGCCGCAGCGTAGAGTCACAGAGCTATTATAACCGAGCAGCCGATGGGTTTCCCCGCTCATACTATTCAACGCGCGCAGTCAAAATGGGCTACGGCCAACTCGGGGCTCTGGAACGGGTGGGTGCCCCCGAACGCAGCCTGCTCTCGATAGAGGACATAAAGGGAGCGGACCACTTGGCAAGAAGCGACGCACTCTTTTCACTGGGCTTACACCAACAGGCACGCCGAGAGATTGGACGAGCTGAAAAACTGAACGAAAGCAGCGTAGAAAGGCTCGAACTGATCCGCGACCGATACGAGGCGCTTGGCTTCCTTAGCCGCGCCCTTAGACTTTCCATACGCATTTTTGTCGCCAACGACAAGCGAAGCGATTGGGAACGCGTATACCCCAACTACTACTGGGAAGAAATCGTTACAGCGGCAACCGAGGCCAAAGTAGATCCCTATCTAGTCTTGTCTGTAATACGGCAGGAAAGTACGTTTAACGAGGGAGCGACCTCGCGCGCGGGAGCGCGCGGACTGATGCAAATTATGCCCAAGACGGGAAAAAAACTAGCCGCTCATATAGGCATGCATCGCTTCAAGCACTCTTCCCTGTACGATCCGGACGTCTCTATCCGGCTCGGCAGCTATTTCTTAGGAGACCAAGTGCGACAATTTACAAATGGGACAACAGCTGATATGGGGTTTGAACTGGGTCTGGCTGCATACAACGCCGGTCCACATAATGCACGGCAGTGGTTAGAACGATTCCCACATAACGATGCTGACGCCTTCATTGAACGAATTCCCTTTAAGGAAACCCGGCTCTACGTCAAATTAGTCCTCAAAAACTACGCGATATACAAGGCACTATCCGATGTCTGAAGAGCATGATCCCGGCAAGAAAAGTCGCCTGATTGAAGATGTCTTTATTCTCGTTAGTATCTTCGCTCTTTGGCCTGTCGTGCTGGGCTGGGAAGGATTTATCTACGAACTCGTCCTCTACACGGCATTGGCTGGCTTGGTATATATATTTTACCGTCGAATACAGCGTTTTCGCGCAGCACGCGATGAAATTGATGAAATGGACGAGTAGTTGGCTACGAAGGCAGCAACATTTATCTTCTATCCCGCTGCCCAATCTGCTCCAATACGAGAACCAACACTGCCCCCATACCCATCAGACCAAAGCTAAGCCATACTTCACCAGCAAACTCAGGTGGCCATATGCATTCATCGCGCAGAACCAGCGTTTTAGATCCGACTACGCGTTCTTCCAGCACGGTGCGAAAAGGCCATACCTTGCGCAGGGATCCCAGCATAAGCCCAACTAAAAACGCCATTGTTGCAGAGTAATAACGAGCGAGCAGTCGCTTTAGAAGACGAGAGAAAATCAATACACCCGTTACGGCACCAAGACCAAAAAGTGCTATGACCTGCCAATCTCGCTCATGAACCGCACTGAATACCTGCTGATATTTGCCCATAATTACGAGTAGAAACGAACCGCTAATTCCCGGTAGGATCATGGCGCAAATTGCAACGAGACCAGCCAGTATAAATTTATAGCTCTCCGTGCCCGTTTCCACTGGAACCAAAACTGTTATACCATAACCGAAAGCCGTACCAAACGCGATAAAAAGAGGAATTTTTACGCCGTATCCTCGTTCGATCTGCCGAGCGACATAAAGCGCACTAGCGAGAATCAACCCAGTAAAAAACCCCCACACTGGCTGAGGATACATTGCGAGTAAATAAGTTATTAATTTAGCAAACGTCGCAATGGCCAATATAATACCCGCTAGAATAGGTACGAGGAAACCGGCGTTAACCAGACTTAGCACTTTGATCACGCGGCCGCGCAGCAGCGCCTGCAGCACGCGACCGTCAATAGAGGCAATGGTGCTTACCAGTTCATCGTATATACCCATGATCAGAGCGACAGTGCCGCCGGATACTCCGGGTATCACGTCAGCAGTCCCCATGCACATACCGCGCAGCAGTAAGCCGGGGCCGCGTCTTCTTGCCTTGTCCAACGAATTTTCTTCTGTAGCCAATACTTTCTCCCTTAAAAAAGCGCCAACTGCCATCCCCGCTGGCGCACAAATTCAATCACCTTTCGGTCGCTGCGCGGAAAGGCGAAGTCGTCTAGCTGTTCGGGGTAGACCCAACGCCAATCCTCGCATCCTATCGCCTTGGGTTGCCCTTCCTTATATCGTGCACTTAGGGCATGGAGTGTTATGCTGAAGTGCGTGTACGCGTGGTCAACGCTGCACAGCACTTCTCCCACCTCTATCTCAAAATCTAGCTCCTCGCGAATCTCTCTACGCAGACATTCCTGCAGTGACTCTCCCTTTTCGCGTTTTCCTCCTGGAAATTCCCACAGCCCGCCTAACATGCCATCGCGAGGTCGCTGCGCGATGAGCACCTGATCTCCTTTCAAGATCAGCCCCGCCGCTACAGGATAATGCGGCTTCCGTTTTTTCGGCGCTTTCAAAGGCAGTAAAGTCGGATTATACAGCTCGGCTTTAACCCGACACAGTTCCTCTACCGGACACGTTTGGCAGTCCGGCTTCTGCGGAGTGCATACGCGCGCGCCCAGTTCCATCATGCCTTGATTAAAATCGCCGGCTTGTCCCGGCTGCAAAAGGCGTTGGCTCGCATATATAAGCTGTTTCTTAGTCGCGGCGCGGCGTGGATCTTCTTCTATTCGCAGCAAACGGCACAGCACGCGCACTACGTTCCCGTCTAGTACGGCGTGATCGCGATCGAATGCGATACTGCTTACGGCCGCTGCCGTATATGTGCCAATACCCGGTAAGGAAATTAACTCTTCGTAGGAGTCTGGAATCTGACCTTCATATTGGGTAACCATCAGCTGTGCGGCCTTGTGCATGTTCCGCGCACGCGCATAGTAACCCAATCCTTCCCACACTTTCAACACGTCGCCTTCCTGTGCAACAGCTAAATCCACAAGCGCGGGAAAACGTGAAATAAAACGCGTAAAATATGCATCCATCTGATCAACGCGGGTTTGCTGAAGCATAATTTCAGAAATCCACACGTGATAGGGATTATCGCTATCACGCCATTCAAACGAGCG
Organism: uncultured bacterium; assembly: GCA_964011675.1. Lineage (GTDB taxonomy): Bacteria > Latescibacterota > UBA2968 > UBA8231 > UBA8231. The sequence goes on along the minus strand of CAXGPR010000002.1, from coordinate 54,321 downwards.
CTTGTTGACTCTATACCATGCGAGAAGAGCAGTACGAAAAGCGGCGACGTGGCTCGGCGTATTGAGCAGGTCAATCATACATTTTTCTTGGCAGCATACTAATATCTAATACACCTAGCGAATGCCCATTTACTTGTAGCGGCTTTGCTTCACACAATGCACTTACAGTAGCTGATTCCACCGTTTCTGCGCCAGCCTGAAAGAGCGCATACAACGTATCATCATCTGTTGCCGATATGCGATTAAGCTCGACGTTCGTCACATCACCTTCAGATCTTATCGTAGTGAACACGCATACTTGTGCCTCACGCGTGAGCGGATTCCACAGGCCGCAGCGGCTCGCACCTAACGCCGCACGCTGCGCAAGAGCTCGTAGCTGAAAGGGAAGCAGAGGCGCGTCGGTAGCCAACACGGCGACAAACTCCTGCGGTCCGCCGGCTATAGACCCAGGGATCCGCACGGCCTGTCCGTTAACGCGTAGATCTCCAGGGAGCCCGCCGTTGACTGCGACGAATGCGCCAACATGTTGCGGTCCGACTCGACGAGATGCGCTGCCCACCCCCCCCCGCAAGCCAAATGCACGCAGCGAACGTCCAATGCCCACGCTACCCTCTAAGAACGCTTCACTAGCGTCTGAAAGGGCTTGATTTAAATCGCGTTGCTCTACGCTTTCATATACCCGCCGGGCGTCGTTCCACACGCCATCGTCCATACCTATCACAAAAGGCGGCCATCCAGCATCGGTGGAGAGACCACGATCTCGTCGAATACTCTGGTGTATTAAAGCCTCATACGCGCGTCCAAAAGCAGGGCCAGGCACAACGGCAATTGGTGCAGAGAGCGTGCCAAAATCTTCTGCTACACCCAAACCAGAAGTACTGCCTCCACCATCGAGAGACCAGCGCCCAATATAGAGTCTCCGCTTTTCCTCAGAAAATGGATAGGGCTCAACAATGCTCAGGCCGATTTGTGCATCTTCGACCTCGATATCCACATGGCCAACTCGAACCCCTCTCACATCGGCAATCGAATCGCGCGCACCCGACTCAAACTGACCAATTTGAATACCCTCTCTATGCAGCGTCTTCACTTAATTCTCCCATGCGCGCGCATAATCTGAACCAAGCTATCAAGCGGCAGTGCGTGATAGGTATTACCGTCGCGTCCTGTCATTGAATGCGCCATCGTCAACGAGTTGAGAATGGACTCTTCTGTCGCTTCTATTACTGCTTGATGCAAATGCGAAATCCAGCGATTCTTTAGCGCAAATAGATCAGCGGGCTGTTCCTGCACGACGTTCTTACCTGTGGAAAAAGCAATAAAGAGATCCCCACTACCGTGCGAAGAAATCGCCCCCGTACGCGCCAGCCCCATAGATGCGCGTTTACACAAGCGCTGGAGTTGCACTGGAATAAGCGGCGCATCGGTTGCCACGGCCACCAGCAGGGACTTGTTTTTTTTGTCACTACCTCGCTGAGGCATGCGTTCAGGCATTTCTCTCCCCACCGGTACTCCGTCAACGCGTAGCTGGTCGCGGCGGCCAAAATTCGACTGCACGATAACGCCCACCGTGTATCGCGCATCTGCACAGGTAACGATGCGCGATGCAGTTCCAATACCCGCTTTGAAATTAAACGCACGCATAGCAGTCCCACCGCCGACACATCCCTCTTCCACGGGCCCGCTCTGTGCTGTCTCAATGGCTTCATATGCGTGCTCTGGCCGCACGTGTCGTCCCGCTGTATCATTGAGAAAGTCGCCCCACGTCTCTCCTACAACAGGTTCGATTCGATATCCACGATTAAAAAGTGTCGGGTCTCGGTCCATCATCCACTCAAGCGCGCCGTCATACGCGTTGCCTACGCTCGACGTATTGGTGAAAAGGATTGGGGCAGCCAAAATTCCGCGCTGCCGAACAAGGCCGACGCCCGTCAATTCTCCGTTACCATTCAGCGTAAAATCAGCTGCGTGGCACGCCTCTTTTGACAGCATACCCCCATGCGGCAAAATCGCCGTCACACCCGTGCGCACAGGACCCTCTCCAACAACAAGTGGGCCTTCGCCGCTAACGAGCGTCACGTGGCCAACCCGCACTCCAGGCACGTCGGTAATAGCGTTCAACGGGCCCGGCTCCATAAAGCCAATAACGATGCCTATAGACCGCGCTCGCATCCTCTGTTCGCTGGGCATAGCCCAGCTCCAAGAAGCAGCAGACCACGGGGCCAGCGCGCCCAGCCCAACACCTAAAAACGTTCGCCGGTCCATTGCTATAGAGCCTCGACGATCGCCTTGCCCAATTCACTCGTTGTCATTATACCTCCAATGTCTGGCGTACCGGCGCCCACTTGGGAAACTACGCACCGAACGGCTTCTTCTATGCGCGCGGCTCCCTGCACAGCCTCTCTATCACCTTCTCGATCACCTAGCCATTTTAGCATGAGCGCAGCAGAGAGAATCATAGCAACTGGATTGGCCAAGCCCTTACCCGCAATATCTGGCGCAGTGCCGTGCGATGGTTGAAAAACGGCTGCATCCGGGCCGATATCGCCCGACGGTGCCATCCCCAAACCTCCGACGAGACCTGCTGCCAGGTCAGAGATGATATCTCCGTACATGTTCTCGGCGACTAACACATCGTAATCCTTTGGGCGCTGGAGCAAATACATGCTCAACGCATCAACGTAGGCATAATCGCGTCCTACGTCCGGAAAGTCATCCGCAACTCGGTCATACACAGAGCGAAAAAAGGCCATTGACTTAAAGACATTTGCCTTGTCTACACAGGTGACGCGCATTGGGGACCTTGCGCGCTGCACGGCCAATTCAAATGCATATCGAACAATCCGTTCCGTGCCGCTACGCGTAATGACCATAGAATCGACGGCCACTTCTCCGCGCAGTTCGATACCCCCGTTCATCGAGGCAAAGAGCCCTTCTACATTTTCGCGGAGAATCACAAAGTCAATTGCACCCACATCCAGTCCCTTTAACGGTGAATGGGCTTCGTTATACAAATAGATAGGCCGCACGCCTGCATATAGGTCGAGAATAATACGCAAATCGATTTGCGGACGCATTTCCGTTCCATCTTTCCATCGTATATCGGGCAAGCCCATTGCGCCAAGCAAAACAGCATCTGCCGTGCGACAGGCTTCAACCGTCGCAACGGGTAAGGGTTCTCCACAGTCTAGATAACAGCCGGCACCACAGGAATACTCAGTAAAGTTAAAGCGGGGAGTGCCTATTGCTTGTAAAACGACGAGCGCTTCTTCAACAACCTCCGGCCCAATTCCGTCACCTTTCAAGACTGCGACATCATACACTTTTTTGTTCATATCCATAGCTCTGTTAACAAACCATAAAAGGGGAGAAACGGCCAACCGTCTCTCCCCCATACACTATTGACTGCCGCTTAGCTCCACAGGCGATCGTGCGCCCCTTCGTTATCCCAGCGCTCTGTCGATTCGAAAATACCAGGGTTATTAGGGTCGATAAACGCCTCAACCACCTCATCATTGAGGTCTGTAAAGCCTAATCCCGGACCCTCAGGAACTGCAATATGTCCGTCCTCGACAAGCGGCACTGGCAGTCCATCGATCAGGCTACTCCACTGATCTAACTGATCAACAGAGTGATTTTCCAGAACCATAAAATTCTCAGTCGCCGCCGCGCAGTGGACAGAGGCCAGCGCTGCAATTGGAGACATAGCCATGTGCAGTGCCATCGCGACACCGTGATCTTGCGCTAAATCCCCCACCTTCTTGGTCTCGAGAATACCTCCTGACGAGGCCAGATCTGGATGCGCAACGGCGATAGCCCGACGTTCAAGAAGCGGAATAAAACCCTCTTTGAGATAAATATCTTCTCCCGTGCAAACCGGGGTATTCACCGACTCTGCCAGTCGCTGCCACTGATCGGCAAACTGCCATGGGATCATGTCCTCGTACCAAGCAAGCGAAAATTGGTCAAGCGCCTTTCCCAAACGAATACACGACTCGATGCCAATATGCCCAAAATGATCGACGGCCAGCGGCACTTCATATCCGATTTCCTCTCGCACTTCCGCCACGTACTGGCAGAGCAGATCGATGCCCTTATCCGTGATTTGAATACCGGTAAAGGGGTGCATAATCTCGTCGGTGCGCAGCATATCGGGCGGTGCAATCAGCGTACTTTCGGTATCGCGTAACAGACCTATACCGACGTCCATTTTTAGAAATCCAAATCCATCTGCGATCCGCTCTTTTAGGCGCTTGCCCATATCGCTGCCTTTTTTCTCGGAAGGCGTATCGCAATAGCAAAGGACTCTGTCACGAAATTTACCACCGGCTAATTGGTAAGCCGGCACACCATAGGCTTTACCGGCCAAGTCCATCAACGCCATTTCGATTCCACAAACACCACCGGCCTGACGCGCATGATGGCCAAATTGCTTAATCTTGCGAAATATTTTATCGACGTTGCAAGGATTCTCTCCTATTAGACGGCTTTTCAGCATGAGTGCATAGGTCTCACTTCCGCCGTCACGTACCTCGCCATACCCGAAAATCCCTTGATTTGTATCCAGTCGAATAATTGTCGAGCGAAAAGGTGCACCGCGCAGGTTAACCACGCGCATATCAGTAATTTTCAAATCGCTTGGACGCGAATGCATATCCACGTTTGCTTCCACACTGTCTGTCATTTAATCTCTCCCTGTTTGTATCTGTTGCCAAACACACAGCTGTGTTTGGCAACTCTATTTTAGAGCGCCCTTAAATTATTTTCCCTGGTAAAAGGCGTCAACTACGGCGCAGTCTTACAGCATATTTTACCAATGTAGAGGAGTCATAATGACAAAGTGAAGTATAAGTGCAAACCTAATCAACAGAGATAGCAGTGGCATCGAGCGCTCCGAGCAAAATCATGAAAAAGCCGGGTAGAACCACGGGCAGAGAAAATGCTGTCCTACGCAGCTTTAAGCTACAGATGGACGCCCTTGTGCTCCGTCTACTGGCACGACGGCTCCGTTGATCCAACGTGCGCGATCTGACACCAGAAAGGTCACTACGTCTGCCACCTCTTGCGGCGATCCCAAGCGCTTTGAAGGAAACTCACCCTGCAAAAAATTCGCAAATTCCTGCGGACGCTCATCGCTGAAGCGCTGCCACCCTCCCCCAGGAAACATCACAGAGCCCGGCGCCACGGCATTAACGCGCACATCATATTCAGCCAGTTCGATTGCCAGCGCTCCAGCGAGAAAATTCTCGGCGGCCTTAGCACATCCATACTGTGCACGAGGAGCAGGTTTAGCACCCGATATAGAGGTAATAATGACGACAGATCCACCGCCCCCCTCGCGCAAGTAAGGTAGCGCGGCACGCGTAGTCCGCACGGCATGAAACAAATTGAGTTGAAACGTTTCTTCCCATTCTTCATCGCTACTATCCAACAGACTACCACCAGCCGATCCGCCCACATTATTTACCACAATATCAATGCCGCCTAACGACTCTGCAGCTCCCTTCACAAATGCACCCACTCCATCGCGCTCACGCACGTCGCAGACTTGGGCAAAGACTTCTCCTCCAGCATCGCAGAGCGCCTGCGTTGCTTCCGCTAGGCCTTGCTCTCCTCGTGCACAAATACCCAGTCGAGCTCCCTCGCTAACAAGAGAATGAGCTATAGATAAACCGATACCTCGACTAGCGCCGGTGACGAGCGCGACTCGATCGCGCAACCCTAAGTCCATTTAATTTGTTCCTCCATAAAAACGGTGCAATCGCAAAAAATCGATAGGCTGCTTTGTATTACCCTCTAGCGCTAGGTCCGACAGCACTTCCCCCATCACGGAAGCAAATTTAAATCCGTGACCAGAAAAACCCGCTGCTACGATGACCTGCGGGTATTCCGGATGCACATCGACTACAAAATGCTTATCTGGCGTCATAGTATACATGCAGACTGTATGATGCGTACGTCGAGCTTTTAATCGGGGAAAAAAATCGTCTACAAATCGGCGGACAATCGGCTCGTCGTTGACGGCCAACGCACGATTGACTGTTCTGGGATCATCAACTCGATCATTTAAGTAGATGTTGTGCTCAGCAACTTTTATACCTCGACTATCGATAGAGGGAAAACCATAGAATGTATCTTCGCCCTTTCCTGACCCGACGAGATAACAGGGCAGTGAACCCAGTTCGTACGGCTGGATCCCTGCGCCATCATACCAAAACAACACCTTGCGCACAACGCGTGCGTTGACCCCGAGCAAGTTTAGTTGAGCAACGGCCCAAGGCCCCAAGGTCAACACGATTCGATCTGCATGCAACGTTCGTCGGTCGGTCTCAATGCTCACACCCGCTCCATCAACAGACCACCGGCGCATTGACTCTCCCGCATAGAGCATTGCCCCTCGATCTAACGCTTTCTGTGCATGCTGACGAACGCATTCTTCAACACGTAGGAAACCCCCTAGTGGATCGTAGTAAGCACTCCAGTTGCGACCGATTCCTAGGTCGGGATAGCGTTGTCGCAGTTCACCTTCATCGAGTACCTCGTGTGGCAAATCACAGGCTGCATAACATGCAGCCTGACCCTGCATAACGTGCGAATCAGGGTCTCCCATGGCCAGTAGTCCGCAGCGCACAAACAGGTCCCGACCACTTTCTTCTGTGAGGCGATCCCACAGGGTATACGCTCGATCTAAGAGCGGAACATAATTGGGGTGTTCCAAATACGCTTTGCGAATAATACGCGTTTCCCCATGAGAAGAGCCCTTATCATGCCCAGGTTCAAAGGGATCTATGCCACAGACCCGAGCACCGCGCTCGGCCAAGTGGTACAGCGTCGCGCTGCCCATTCCTCCGCATCCAAGTACAACAACATCCCAATGATCTACCGTCAAGCTATTACCTCCATTCCACAATCATCGAACAACGTAGAGAAAGACAACTCAACAACGGGCTTAGCCACTAAAATAAATGTGCAACGCACACGAAATAAGGAAAATAATCTCTCTCGTAAAAAAGTGTTTTATTTGTTCAATGTATATTAAACAGTATCTTGGTATCATTTTACAAGTGCTTTTTATAACTAGACCTATTGGTTTTACCATTAATAATTCCTATGCGCATGGAAATGCGCGCCATCAACTTATAAGAGTGTATCATCCGTGCGCATTGTTACAGGTACCTTGCGAGGTAGACACATTGCCTCTGGCCAACTTGGCAGTCTTCGCCTGACCTCATCTCGCCTAAAAGAGTCGATTTTTTCCATGCTGGGGCCCGATCTACAAGGGACTCATTTTCTCGACCTGTGTGCTGGATCTGGACAGATAGGGTTGGAAGCACTCAGTCGAGGCGCGCACGTCGTTTTCAACGAACCGGACCGGCGGCGCTATAGCATCTTACGCAGTACACTACGGGAGTGGAGAGTCGGCGCCCAGATGTTTGACAATCGAGCAGAGATTCTCATTCCGCGTCTACGTGAAGAAGTCCGTTCGTTTGATAACATCTACTTAGATCCCCCCTATCATATCTGTCACGACGGTAAACCACTCAGCCTCTCTCTGCTCGGCAAACTGTCTATTACCCCGCTTTTGCGAGCAGAGGGTCTAATCCTTGCCCAGCACCAAAGAGAATTGGAACTACCCGAAGAAATAGGCACGTTACAGCTTCTTAAAGCACGCAAGTATGGCAATACTCGTCTCAGCATATACGCCCAGTCTTGACGGCCTGTGCACGGCCTCCTATACTAGTTTATTATGAAAATAACACGCATAGAAGCCATCCCAGTGCGCGTGCCGCGTCCGCGCCCGTTTAAGAGTAGTTTAGGCATTCAACAAGGCAGCGAAAACGCGGTGGTTCGCGTTTTTACCGACAGCGATTTAGTTGGCATCGGCGAAGCTTCAAGTATATGGGACCGTCGGGGTCGTGGAGAAAGCGAAACCATTAATGGACTTCTCTCCGAAGCGCTAGTTGGCTTTGATCCGACTCAAATCAGTTCGATTCGCGCGCATATGGATTCTTTGCTACATCGCTCTTACCCTGCCAAAGCCGGCGTTGAAATGGCGCTATATGACTTGGTTGGTAAGATCCTTGATACGCCTGTCTACACCCTGCTCGGTGGGCAGGTGCGGGACCGCGTCTTACTGAGCCACTCCTTATCCATGGGCGATCCCCAAGACATCGTGGAACAGGCGAAACGCTTATCGGAAAAAGGCTATAAAACGCTCAAGTGTAAAGTCGGACGCGACCATCAATCAGACCTCAAAATACTTGATGCAATCCGAACAGAAGTAGGTGATATAACCCTACGCGTAGACGCCAATATGGGGTGGTCCTCTGCCAAGGAGGCGGTGCGCAGAATAAACGAACTAGCAGCGTTCAATTTAGAGCTTATTGAGCAACCGCTACACTATAGCGATATGGAGGGCCTCGCTTTCGTGCGTTCTAACGTCCAAGTACCGATCATGGCTGACGAAAGCGTATGGACGCCTGCTGATGCCATGGCATGCATTCGGGCCAACGCCGTAGATGTGTTTAACATTTACGTGTCCGAAGCGGGTGGCATCGGTCCAGCAGCACAGATCTTTTCTATTGCCGAAGCGGCTCGCCTGCCCTGTATAATTGGAAGCATGCCCGAATTGGGTATCGGCACAGCAGCACAGGCCCACCTTGCTTTTGCAATGCACAACATTGGCTATGCCAGCGACGTAAACGGCTTTGTATACCATAGTGACGACATCGTTAACGAGCAACTGCACATTGAGGAAGGCTATCTCTATCCCCCTTCCGGTCCCGGCCTGGGCGTCAGCATAAATGAAGACAAGCTACAGCGCTACCGCATCGACTGATGCGCTTTCGCCCGTGTATAGACCTTCATCAGGGACAAGTCAAGCAGATCATCGGATCGTCTCTGAATGATCAGCAAGCGCCAACAACCAATTTTATTGCCCAACAGGACGCAGCGTATTTTGCCAAAATTTATCTCCGCGACAACTTGCCCGGTGGCCACGTTATCATGCTTGGTCCCGGCAACGAACGAGCCGCCGCTGCAGCCCTACAAGCCTATCCACAGGGGCTTCAACTAGGCGGGGGTATCCATGCCGAAAACGCCGAAAAATGGCTTGAAGCCGGTGCAGCTCAGCTAATAGCCACATCTTACGTCTTTAAAAATGGTCAGCTGGAACAAGACAACCTGCGTCGACTTGTAAGAGCAACCGGTCGTGAGCGCCTCGTTTTAGACCTGAGCTGTGCCCGCATTGCAGGTCGTTATGTCGTTATGACAGATCGCTGGCAGCAGGCAACAGATTTTGAAGTTTCGCGTTCCAACTTAGAAGCTCTTGCCGAATCCTGCTGTGAATTTTTGATACACGCAACTAACGTGGAGGGCAAGCAGCAGGGTATCGACGTTGATCTCGTGGCGCTCTTAGGCGAAATAACGCCGCTACCTACAACATATGCAGGCGGCATTCACGCACAAAGTGATATTGATCAGATCGATCAACTCGGTCAGGGCAAACTAGACTTTACCGTGGGCAGCGCGTTAGATATGTTTGGTGGAGAAGCCCTCTACTACGCGAATATGGTCGCGCGTTATCGAGCCTAGCACACGCACGAACGGGAACGCTACTCACCTATCTATTGACAGCAGAAAATTGTCCAAGTACCCACTTTCAATTTCAGTGCTCAGCGCTGCTCAACATAATTAAATAATCTCAAACAGTTTACCCCGCATTTGTGACAGTGCATATTTTGCTCACTAAATATGCGAAAAACATTGACTGGCAAAGTCTTATGACGTCCTTTACCACTTATAGCTCCGCGATGAACGCAGTATCAAACAGCTTTCGAAGGATTTTAAACAGAGCCAAGATTGCTGCTTTGCCCATGGCGATGGCGCGCTTATCAGCACGGCACTTCGGTATCTGATTACACCGATCGAACCTACATAGCCTATGTACGGACCCGTTCTTCTTTTCGCCGACGCGGAGTTGCCACGTGTATGCTTCGTGCGCGACTCCAGCGATTGCACTACTACCAAGTCTCTATGTATTCACTGACTGCCTATGGCTTGATCTACATACGATGGTCGACTTTAGGCTCGCATATAGGCAGTCCAATTTAATGGGTAAAACGCAACTAGTCGTGCGCGCGCCTTATTTCGTCGAGCCACCGGGACAAACCAAGTCTTCCGCTACGTATACCCAAAGCAGCTACCACTTCCTCACACTCGTATATTGCTTATCTTATGGCAGTTTCCAACGTAGACTTATACATGTGAGACAACTGGAGAAAACACGCCATGATATCACCCGAAAAAACATACACTCTAGCGCCGTACGAAAAGCAGCACTATGTAGAAAATGGGTACGTATTAGTCAAGGCCGTTTTCAGCAGAGACGAAGCTGCCTACTTCCGCAGAGAGGTGCACGATATAGCACAACGCTTGCTAGGAAACCAAGCCGATGACGTCGTCAATCAAGGTTGGAGCAGCGGAGCTAAGGTAACCGATCTACCGCGCGAACTGCTGCACTGTCATAACGTACAGTTTCACTCCTCAGCTTTCGCGCGTTTACTGGTCGATCCCCGCCTAACTGATCGCGCGGCAGACATCATCGGCGACAATGTACAACTGCATCACACAAAAATTTTTATTAAACCACCAGAAAAAGGTGCTCCCTTTCCCATGCACCAGGATGCCCCTTACTTCCCGCACGAAAATCATTCAATGATTGCGGCGATTATCCACTTTGACGACGCCCCTCTTGAAAAAGGATGCGTACGAGTCGTGCCGGGGTCACACAGAGGAGGCGTCCGCGATCACCTAAGCGACGGAGGACACCACTTGCCACCCGATCAGTTTCCGGTAGAAGATTCCACACCTTGCCCAGCCGAAGCCGGAGACGTGCTCTTTTTTAGCTATTTAACAATTCACGGTTCGGGTCTTAATACTAGCCAAGAAGCACGAACTACGCTGCTAGTGCAGATGCGCGATCCCGAGGATTTACCCATAGTAGAAACTCACGTATCGCGTGGGCAAGGACACATGCTGCGCGGAGTAGATCCGCTTGCCAACTCCGGTGCTTCGGTATCCTCCCCCGTCCGCCTCAAAGCCGTTACAGACAAAGTCTAACGTGAGAAAAAATGCACTCTACCGCTTACATGAACTGCAGGTAACCAATCCTTCCCAACCTCTTTTTGCTCTGATAGCAGAAGAGCTTTCGGACCTCAGCCGCAGCATGGCCCGAAAAGCAGTACGGGCTGCGCTGGTTTCCGTCGACGGATCTGTCTGCAAGGATCCTACACACATTCCGTCGTTGGGTGCTTCTATTCGCTGTGACTTTCGCCAGGGCATCGACAAGCATTATCAGCTAACACGCTTTGCACCGCTCGAAGAAGAATTGCCGTTCAGCGTTCTTTACTGTGACGAGGATATAGTAGTCATAGATAAAAAAGCCGGCGTGTTATCAGCTCCTACGCAGCAAGGGGAGAGAGGAGCAGTTAGCGAATATCTGCGCCGTTGGCTGCGCGCGCAGGGGGATAAACGTCCCTTCACTGGGTATATACACAGGCTCGACAAAGAGACCAGCGGTTGCCTGTGCTTTTCACGCAGTCGTCGTGCACAGAAAATGCTCGCCGTGCAATTTGCCAAACACGGCGCTCGCCGCCGCTATCGCTGTATCGTGGTAGGTGGACCACTGCAGAATCGAGATACACTAACGGGCCGTATTGGCCGCGCTGCGGATGGCCGTCGGGCAGTTGTTGCCGATCGAGTAGCGGGTAAAAAAGCAATCACCCACTTTGAAGTTATTCAGCGCTTTGCCCATGCAAGCGAACTTAAAGTGCGCTTAGAAACCGGTCGTACGCATCAAATACGAATTCACATGGCGCATATAGGCTGTCCAATTGTCGGTGAACCTATATACGGAAAACCGCACGACAAAGGCCAGCGCGCTCCACGAATGATGCTTCACGCCAACCAGCTCAACCTCGAACATCCCATTACCGGTAGGAATATGCATTTCACAGCCGACCTACCGGATGAGTTCGTAGCTTTTCGCTCTGGTTTAAGCGCGAGCTAACCGACCCAGTCGCACGTGAACCGCATAAAACGGATCCTATAATGAAACGGTCATGCGACGAAATGTATCCGCATACTGCGCCATAACGCTCCCCGCGTCCGCTCCTGCACCCATTTTGTGTATAACCTCTACAGAAAAGTATCCGGCAAATCCAGCCTTTCTCAATAGGTGCAAAGGAGTCTGATGATCAATTACGCCTTCTCCTAGCGCTCCAACCTGCATTTTCCCATTTACGTACTGTCCATCGTGCGCGTGTAAATGAGCGACGTGCTCAACCAACATAGAAAAGCTTTCGTCCGGTTTTTCAAGCACGCGCTGAGTATGCATAAAATCCCATAGTACTTTTAAATACGCATGTCCCACTTTCTCAACAACCGCGCGCACCGGCGGAGAACTACACCAGTCATCGTGCGTTTCCATCAGCACAATGACGCCATGCTCTTCTGCAAAGCTGACCACCTCAGTATATCCTTCTACGACGTAGTCTACGATATACTGCCACTCGCGATCACGAGCGCGTTGCCCACCAAATGTGCGCACGAATCCGCAGCCTAGGTCTGCGGAAAGATCAATGTGTCGCTTTAGATCTTCTATATGTTGCGCGCGTTTCTTTCTATCGGGCTCTGCCATTCGCACACCTGTTGCGATACAGCATATGTCTAAACCTTCGTCCTGCATGCGCCGATAGATCGCTCGCCTCTGAACTGGACTCAAGTCAGCTTCTATACCGCAGGCGTGTCCCCATTCAACACGCGGTTCTAACCCCTTATATCCGTGGCGTTTCATCGCATCCACAATCTCATCTAAACTCCAGTCTGGACATACACTACTCATCATTGCCAGCTCTATCATACACTCTTCCTTTCGAAATCTTTCAGTTCCATAAGTCTCACATCTTTAATATCTTTTACTATAGTTATGACAGAATACACACGCGACCCCACCTCTCGCTGGCGCCACCGTCTGCACGAAGTTGTCTTTGAAGCAGACACTTTTAGCGGTAAAGCATTTGATCTAATTCTCATCGTCTGCATCACATTGAGCATTATCGTCGTAATGCTCGACAGCATTCAAGCGCTTCACGAACAGTACGGTTACCTGCTATACGTTGTAGAATGGTTGTTTACGCTCTTATTCACCTTTGAGTATGCACTGCGACTAATTTGCGTTGGACGCCCTTTGCGTTATGCACTCAGCTTTTACGGCATTGTCGATTTCCTTTCGATCATTCCCACTTACTTAAGCATTTTTGTCCCAGGCACACAGTATTTACTTGTCATCCGTTCACTTCGCGTTCTCCGTATATTTCGCATCTTTAAGCTTGCTCAGTATGTTGGCGAGGCGCATCAACTCACGCGCGCGCTGCATTCTAGTCGCAGAAAAATTATGATTTTTTACTTCACGGTTATTCACATAGTCATCATAATTGGCGCTATGATGTACCTCATTGAGGGGAGAGAAAACGGGTTCACCAGCATACCGCGCAGTATCTACTGGGCAATTGTTACTATAACGACGGTTGGCTACGGTGACATCTCACCGCAGACCAACGTGGGCCAAGCCGTGGCGGCCTTTCTCATGATCACTGGATATGCCATTCTCGCCGTCCCAACGGGAATCGTAACAGCCGAGTGGGCCATGCAAAATAATAAGCGCATAATATCGACGCAAAGTTGTCCCCAATGCAGCAGTGAAGGGCACGACGTCGACGCCAAATTCTGCAAGCACTGCGGCGCAGATATGTAAGTGACTCGTTAGACAAAGAGCAGAGTCAATTGGCCTATTTGACCAAATTTCAAACTATATTTTCAATTAGATTGTCCATTGTTAAAACGAATTTCGAACTGCGCTGCAGACCTGCGCGGTGCACCCCATAAACGACGCTACCAAGGAGTATATTTACTTGCAACGCCGCACTGCCTATCCGCAGCATTATATCCCCGGTCGCCTTGCATTTCACATGGACGTCCACTTTGAAACACTTGCAGGCGAGCGCATAGACGCACTCAACCAGCCGCTGATCACCGGCACGCGCGGCACGTGGATTTTACGCATATCAAATCAGGAATCCGACCTGAAAGCAGGATCAGCTCTCGCACTTATACGCTTCGATACCCAGATTGCCTTCGCGCTACAGACCCACGCCCCACGCAGCCGCGACTATTGCACTATTAGCAGCAGCAGTAGCGGGGCCGAGCTATCTCTGAGCGTGGGCTCTAGTGCAGTCAACTTGCTGACGATTCACATCGTTTCTGGCGTGCTCCGCCGAGGAGAAGATATCACACTTCACATTGGCGATCGCAGCCGAGGCAGCGTAGGGAGCGAAGTATTCTGGTCGGCGACAGAAGGCCAATTCCTCCTAGCCATTTCCGAACCGGACCAAAAGCTTTTTGTTGGTGCACTCAGCAATCCACACTCACTCCACCTAGTTCACCACCCCATCATTAGATACGCTCGATTGCTGGGTCCTACCGTCGTAGCACCTAGCGAAGCCTTTCCGCTCCACTTCAGCGTCTTCGACCGCAACCGCAATCTGGTCGAAGACTATGGGGGCACCGTCGACTTTACACCCCCCGAAGGCGTTTGGGGCATGCCGGACAGCCACGCGTTTTCACCTTCAGATAGAGGATTGAAGATCTTCAACGAGGTGCATATAAAAACACCCGGTGTATATCGAATACCGGGAACAAGCGAGGCGGGGTCTTTTAACAGCAACCCCATCATCGTGCAGGAGAACCCGCGCTCGCGCGTTTACTGGGGAGACGTTCACGCACACGGTTGGGGAGACTCGACCATGCACCTTATGCATCTACCCTCTCCCAAGCTGACGCCGCTGAGCCGACACCACCAAGCGCGTGATATAGGCCGCTTTGATTTCTCTTGCCCAGCAGCCATGTCTATGGATCCAGACCGCCGCGATGACATTTGGCGTCCGTATCGAGAAGCGTGTGAAGAAATGGACGAGCCGGGACGCTACGTGCCTTTCTTGGGTTATGAAGCACACCCCCAAGAAGGCGACCGACAGGTCATTTTTAAGTACTATGAAGAGCCTACGCCACCCTCAATGCGCCTACCCATGCCTCAGCTAGAGTCCCTTTACGACGAGCGCGACGACGTCATGTTAGAAGTTCACATCGGCGGCGATCCACCTCGGTGGGATCTACACCGCACCCGGCGAGAGCGCCTATTAGAAGTGAGTTCGGGCTTTGGCAACGCCGAATGGTTACTTCAAAAAGCCCTCAACTTGGGCTACCGGCCGGCGCTGTGCGGCGCATCTGACTTGCATTTAGGCCTGATGGGAGGGCCTCGCGCAGTCGAAACATTCCGCGGACGGTTTGGTCAAAAGTACCCCATGCAGCAGCGCGATGCAGCCTACGGAACGGGCCCCCTCACGGCCATTTACTCTTCCGAGCTATCGCGCGACTTTTTATGGCATGCGCTAGAAACTCGCCGCACCTATGCTACATCCGGTGCGCGTATCTACCTTGAAGCCACGGCCAACAGGCAACCTATGGGCGCACAAATTCCGGTGCGCGATGCGTTGCGCATTGCGTTTTCATCCCACGCGTGTGCTTCTATTGATCGCGTAGATATGATATGCGGAAACTATCGCCTGCGCAGCTGGCGACCGTCGGCACTCGATTTCTCGATCGAGTTCGAGCTTACTCCAAAAGAGCTACCTGGTAAATGGCTCTATTTTCGATTACAGCAAGTTGACGGTGAATATGGCTGGACCACTCCATTCTATTTGGAGCACGTTGACGAAATACCCCAAGTGGAGGGGCTCTCTCGCTGGAACGACGATGGTCCACTGAAGCTTCGACCTGGCACGGGCAACGCAGCTGCAGCACATCAACCTCAATTAGAGCGCTATTTGCAACGCGAAGAAAGCGACGCGCTATTTTCCGACCTAACTCCCATAGGTGTTATAGATACACCACCCGGACGCTGTGCCCTGTTTCTCTGCTATTGGGGAGAAGAGCGTTTGCCCATGAGCATTCGCTGGTTTTTCGAATTTGAAATCCCCAAAATACGTTACGATTTCGGCTGGCGCGACTACGGCACGCTAGACGAGTTAGAATGGGGCCCGAAACTAATGGAGGAAAAGAGATATGAGTAATCGAAAAGCGACATCACCCGAAGATAATGAACTTGCAGCTTTACTCCCCACACCTGAAGACGTAGAGCGCTATCATAAAACGGGCTACTACATCTCTAAAAAAATCTACTCAGCAGACGATTTAGATTCAGCAATCGCTGCATGCGAACGCTACTATGCGAGCTTAGAGAAAAGAGATATAACATTGCCCAACAATCGAACCTACTCCTTGGCATGGTATCCTGGAGACGGCATCGACTGCCTGCGTAAAAATGATTTCTCAACTCTCATCGTGCCCGAACTAAACACCCTCTTGCGCAAACCGATTCTCGGCCTTATAGCCGCACTTCTATGCGAAGACGACGTGCGTCTCTGGCACGACCAGCTGCTTTACAAGCCGCCCTCGGATGACCAGACACCGCAAAGCGTGGGATGGCACACCGACTATGGTTACTGGCGCACATGTAGCGCCGACAGTATGCTCACGGCGTGGGTTCCCTTCACCGACATGGACGAGTCCATTGGTACGATCACTTTTGTCGAAGGCAGCATGCACTGGCCGGAAAACAACCACTTGAACTTTTTTTCTTCCGACTTGAGCGGACTTGAAAAACAGTTTAACAGCGGCGGATCGCCTATCGTTAAGGTTCCTGCTGTTTTACAGCGCGGCCAAGTGACGTTCCACCACTGCAAAACCATTCACGGCAGCGGTCCCAACTATACACAAAATCCAAGACGCTCAATCGCGTTTCACCTACAGCCCGCCAGCAATCAGTACAGAGCAATCTATGATAACGACCAACTAATTTCTCATCCAAACGATGGACTTACAGCCGACTCGAAGGGCCACCCTAATTATGCAGATCCAATTTACTGTCCCGTCGTCGGCCGCATTAGAGATGCAAGACACCTCCAGTGAAAGTCACCAGCATTTCTATTTCGTCATTTGAATTGGCAATACCCGCTACTACGAGTATTTGCCCAGCACACGCGATGATTTAAGTCGAGAAATAGATCCGATGAATCCTCTCTTACTCGTTAGTGGCTACGTTCGTCTCTCTCAAAGTCCTGGATGGAACGCAGAATGGGACCGAGTCTATTTCGAGAAAAAGCGCATCGCTCTCTTATGAGCCAAACGTATTTTTCTCCAAAACTCGTACGTTCCGTCAGAGGTTGTTAATATGCAGTGCACAGGTTTACAGCGATGAATAAACATAGGCAAGTCACCATAGGCGAAATTAAGAAAATTGGCATCATTGGAGGAGGACGCGGCGGTACAGCACTCTTGCAGACGCTGATTAGACTTCCTCAGGTCATTATTGTGGGCATCTGTGATATCGACTCACATGCACCAGCTCTAGATTTAGCTAGAGCTTCAGGGATAGAGACCTATACAGAAATGGAACAATTGGTCGATGCCCAGCCGGTAGATTGGCTTATCAATGCAACGAATCGCTCTATAGCACAGCGTCATATACTAAGCCACCAGTATGACAATGTTACGCTAATAGACGGACACATTGCTGAACTCATCTGGCAGCTCCTACTCGACTTTGAAAAAACATTGGCTAGAGACCATGAACAGCGGGGGAACAACATCAAAGAGGACACTCTCAATGCGCTGAAATGGACGCTCACACAGCGCATCGTAGATAAAGCGCAGCCTGTACAGCACGAACTTGAATATATTGCTTTTCACGATCCGCTCACGGGCTTATACAGCCGTCAGATGTTGCTCGAATTTTCCGAACGAGAAATCAGTCTGGCCTACCGCCACGAACGCCCTCTTTCAATGGTCGTCTTCGATATAGACTATTTCAAACGCGTAAATGACACCTTTGGCCACAATGCCGGGGACATCATACTAAAAGAACTTGCGGACCTAATAAGTGCCTCCTGTCGCCGAAGTGATATGGCCGCACGCTACGGAGGAGAAGAGTTTATCGTCATACTACCTGATACCGACCTTTCTTCTACTGTCACATGGGCAGATCGCATGCGTGAAAAAACCGCAAGCGCCCTGCAGGCGCCAGATGGCACGCGCATAACCGTTAGCTTAGGCATTGCCTGCCTTGAATTCGCAGCCGAAGCACCATCAGAAAATGCCGGACCGATTTCCTTCGAAGAGTTCTTTAAACGAGCTGACCAAATGCTGTATGAGGCAAAGCGCTCAGGACGTAACTGCGTTGCAAGCACTCAGGTGACGGCGCAGAACCGAACAGAAGCAGCGCTGTCAAAAACGCATTAAACGGAGACAAATCTCATGACAAACAACAGCCGTCTGGTCTATTCAAGCGACCGCGGACGCATTACAGAAAAGAAAAAAGAGACCGTTCAACGTAGCAGCGGAGACGGCATTGCTCGCGTGCGCCGGGAGAAAAAAGGAAGAGGCGGAAAGACTGTTACGACCATCACCGATTTAAATTTAAACGATGCACAGATGAAAGAGCTAGCTTCGGAGATCAAACGGCTATGTGGAACAGGGGGTTCGGTTAAAAATGGCGTTATCGAAATACAGGGCGACAACGCAGACAAGGTCGTCCAGGCATTAGACGAACGAGGCTATAAAGCAAAACGTGCGGGTGGATAGACATCGACGCATCAATCTAATCGTCTGATATAGGTATCTGTTTGCCCTGTGGATCTATCGACTGGTCTACTTCGGCCCCCAGTTCGGCAGCCAGCTGACGGCCGATAAAATGTTCTACGGCATCGGCCGGGCCATGCACCCTATTTTCCGGAAGACCCAGCCCGCTTAGGTACGTTTCCCACAGGCGATGGTTGCGCAGGAGGCGCAGCGCCTCCTGTCTGCCTCCGGCAGCCAATGCCCAGCCCCCCTTGTCGTGTACAACCAGCCTACTCTTCTCTAATGACTGCAAGGCTAATCGCGATACCAAGTAAGAGACCGAAGTCGCCTGCAGCAGATCTTCTCGACTTGAGCGGTGTGTCTCGTCTACCTCAAAATGCCGCACGAGCGCCAAGAGCATATGATCTTGGGCCACCTGCACGGAAAGAGTGGCGTGCTGCCACAAACGCGCTATTATGCCCTGGTTGGGTGAAAATAGCAGCGACAGTAAGAAAATAAACCCAGCCACGGCAACGATAGATCCAGCAATAGAACTGCCCCAGACACCAGCCGTCCAATACCCAACCCAGGCCGAAAGCACACCAAATACCACGGCAAGACGAAGAATTGTGACTAGTTGATCGCTCCACAAGTAGGCCGATGCTCCGGGCACAATAAACATGGCAACAACGAGAATAGCACCCACAGATTCAAACGCTGCGACCGTGGTCAGCGATACCATACCCATCAGCAAATAATGTATGAGAGTTGCGTTGATTCCCACCGCCATGGCCATGGCCGAGTCAAAGGACGCGATTTTTAATTCTTTGTAGAGCGTGCACACAAAAAGCATGTTGAGTATGAAGACCGCACTCAATACCCATACGGGGCGAGGTCCCACATCAACCCCGTTCCAGATCAGCGTATCCCACGGCGTATACGCGATCTCCCCATACAGCACGCATTCTTGATCGAGATCGACCTGTCCAGCATAAGCCGTAACCAAGACCACGCCCAGAGCAAAGAGCGCGGTAAAAACAATACCAATTGAGGCATCTTCCTGCACGTTCCACTTGCGGTGAAAAGCTTCTATTAGGAACGTCGTCAGCAGGCCGCAAAGCGCAGCACCAACAAACATAGGTATAATTGCCCGACTGTCCGATAGCAGAAAAGCAATCGCAATACCTGGCAACACAGCGTGACTCAGTGCATCGCCGAGCAGCGACATCTTGCGCAACACGAGAAACGTGCCGAGCAACGCACAGGACGCAGATGCAAGCGAACCCGTTAGTACAATCCAGAACGCGCTAGCGATTTCCATTACTCGCGTCCCCCCCGACGATAGTGACTGAGCGTTCCGTGTATATTGACTACTTCGTCTGTATCAATACCACGCTCTTCGGCTAGAATCTGCTCTAAGTCCGCGATAATTTCCGGCGTAAGCAAATGCTCTACTTCGTCAGCAGGACGATCCACGTGGTCTGCATCCAGAATAGAGCGATAATACAGATAGTGCTCCCAGAGACGGTGCGACTTGACTATGAAAACGCCTTCATCAACACCCGCGTCCGTAAGACACCACTGGCCGTCACTGCGCTGGGCGTATCCCTGACGTGCCAACTTGCGTCCAATCCGCTCGACGCGCGATACATTCCATCCTAATTCTACGGCCAGCAAAGAAGCTAACAGCGTATCGCGGCGCTCTTTGTTTGACAGTTCGATAAAAGCGCGCAAAAAATGGTGGCGTCGTTCGCGTTCGGCATTGTGACGGTGGCGGCGCCAGCGCGCCAACATACCACGTCTCGGCGCACAGAATGCCGATACAATAAAGAATGAGGTCGCAACGAGGATCATCACAGGCCCTGTCGGTATACGCGGTGCGAGCGAACTTATAAAGGTACCGAAGATGCCTGAAATACCGCCGAACACCGTAGAAATAACAACCACAATGCCGAGGCGCTCAGACCAAAAGCGAGCTGCCACAGCTGGCGTTATGAGCATAGCGGCAATAAGCACTACACCAACGGCTTGCAGGCCAACCATAACCGTCAACACGATAAGTCCCATGAGCATAGCATCCACTCTGCGAGCAGAAAAACCCAGCGTACTTAGAAAACCTGCATCGAAAATAAGCGCCTTGAATTCCTTGTATAACGCGAGTACGGCGACGATGATAATCACCGTAAGCACCGTCATTACTATTAGATCGTCGCCCACGATAGATGCGGCTTGACCAAAGAGGAACTTATCCAAGCCGCTCTGATTGCCCCCGCCATCACGCTGTATGTGTGTCAGGAGCACGATACCGATACCAAAAAATACGGACAGCACGATACCAATTGCAGAATCGTCTTTCACACGCGTATACTGAGTTATGAACTGAATCAGCAGGACGCCGAGGATGCCCGCGACTGTGGCCCCTACGAGTAATACCGGCAATGATTTGCTTCCCGTGGCCAGATAAGCCAACGCAACGCCTGGCAGAGCGGCATGCGCCAGCGCGTCGCCTAGCAAACTGCGTCGACGCAGGACGGCAAAGCTACCCAACATGCCTCCAGTCGCTCCAATCAGCAGCGAACCGAGCAGCACAAAACGGACGTTGGCGTCGGCCAAACTAAGAAAACGCAGCGCATTGTCTAGCATTAATTTCCCCTGCGGTGATCAGCCATAGCCTGGGCAGCTTGGCTCAGCACAGTTAGGCGACCGCCGTACGTCTTTTGCAAATTCTCATCCGTAAACACTTCCCCCGTTGGGCCAGCTGCAACCACGCGCATGTTGAGCATGATAATCCAATCAAAATAGGCGGTCACGGTCTGCAAGTCGTGGTGAACAACCAGAATAGTCTTACCTTGACTACGCAATTCTATCAAGATGTCAATAATTGCACGCTCGGTTGCCGCATCTACCCCCGCAAAGGGTTCGTCCATCATGTAAATACGTGCATCTTGGGCAAGCGCACGGGCCAAAAATACACGCTGCTGCTGTCCGCCCGACAGTTGGCTGATCTGCCGTTGGGCGAACTCGGCCATGCCTACTTTTTCCAGCGCCTCTGTTGCGATGCGACGATCTTCGCTGCTAGGCCTGCGGAACCATCCCACGTGTCCATAACGCCCCATCAAAACCACATCCAGCGCATTTACGGGAAAATCCCAGTCAACGGACTCGCGCTGAGGTACGTAGCCGATCGCACTGCGCATTTGATCGTACGGGCGGTCGTATATTTTAACCCAACCCGATGCCTTGGGAATCAGATCCATCACAGCCTTAATCATCGTGCTTTTACCCGCACCATTTGGACCGATAATCCCAACCAGAACGCCTTCAGGCACATCCAGATCGACATCCCATAGAACGGGCTTTTTGTGATAGGCAATAGTCATATCGTGTACTTGAATCGGCGGCACTGCCCCGTCAGAATGCACTGGATCACTCATCGCAACGCCCCTACGACGGTCTCAACGTTACTCCGAACCATGCCCACATACGTATCTGCGCCGCTACCCTGACCTCCCATAGCATCCGAATAGAGCGTGCCACCAATAGCTACAGTGTGGCCGCGCTGTAAACAACCCTGCCGCACCGCTTCAATCGACCTCTCCGGCACGCTACTCTCGACAAAGATTGCGCGAATCTTTCGTTCAGTAATAAGATCAACCAATCCGATTACGTCGTTGACGCCATATTCTGCAACCGTCGAGATTCCCTGCAATCCCATAACTTCGATTCCGTAGGCTTGTCCAAAGTAACCGAACGCGTCATGCGCGGTAATTAGCACACGCTGCCCACTGGAGATTTGCTCAACCTGTTCCGTCACCCACGCATCGAGCGCATCTAGCTCTTTTCGATATGAATCGCCGTTACGCTTATAGCTGTCAGCGCCTTCGTGATCAATTTCGGACAATGCGCGCACAACGGAATCAATGGTTTTACTCCACAGAGACACGTCAAACCAAATATGCGGATCGTAGTGCCCTTCCAGTTCGTCAGGCTGCAGTAAATCAGCCTTGTCAATCGCATCGGCTACGGCTACAATGCGCTTGGTGCGGGCCATCTTGCCAAAAATGTCCTGCATCTTACCTTCGAGTAAAAGCCCGTTATATAAGATCAAATCCGCACGCTCGAGCTTGGCCAAATCTCCCTGTGATGCCTTGTAGTAATGCGGATCAACACCCGGCCCCATTAGTCCCATAACGCGAACGCGATCGCCGCCTATGCGCTGTGCTAAATCGGCAACCATACCCGTGGTACAGACCACTGCGACATGTTCTGCATCATTTAAATTCTCTGTGGAACTTCCCGCGCATCCCAAGAGAAAGGCGAGAAGAAAGCATATCGCGTGGCGAAATAACATAGTTGCTCGTTTCTTGTTTTCATTTAACGCGAATAGTATATAAATTTAGCCTTGACTAAAATAAAGTCAAGGTCGTTACTAATACTATTGGGGGGATCAATATAAGCCGTATGCTCTCTCTCTAAAAGGAATTTATGATCAGCCAATCTATTGAGGACTATCTCAAGGTAATTTACAAGCTACAACACGGGAGTGATGCACCTAACCAAGTAACTACTTCTATTCTGGCCGAACGAATGGGCGTGACAGCGGCTTCCGCGACCAATATGATCAAGAAACTAGCGGAGGTAAACCTGCTCGAATACGCGCCGTATAGGGGCGTAGTACTGAGAGAAGCGGGGGAAAGAATTGCTCTTGAGACGATCCGCCATCATCGCCTAATCGAACTCTATCTTTCCGAGGCACTGGGGTATTCATGGGACGCGGTCGACGCGGAAGCTGAACGACTCGAACACGCCATATCAGAAGAATTTGAAGAGCGTATAGATAGAATGTTAGGACATCCAACTATTGGTGCCCACGGCGAACCCATTCCCGACAAAAACGGACAGATTGAAGAACAAACCTACGCGCGTCTATCCGATATAGACCGTGGACAGCGCGCAGTAGTCAAACGCGTTAGCGACCGCGATCCGGCGATGCTCCGCTATATGAATGATGTGGGCCTACAATTGGGTATCATGGTTAAAGTGTGCGAGAAAGCACCGTTTAAAGGTCCTATCACCCTCCTTGTCGAAGCGCATCAACCCCGAACGCTCGGTCTAGAAGTCGCCCACCACATTTTTGTCGACCTAGTCAGATAGAGCGGTGCCGATAACCTCAACAGGCATCTCGTCGCAACCCACAGCTCATGTCTAACCGAAAAAGTTACGCACGCTTCTATTGCCGTTGAGCTAGTGGTTTTTTGAGTGACCGTTAGACTGAATCTTTACGCGCTCAGCACGGCGGCTTTCCAAGCGCAGAACAAGTTCATCAAAATGGTTGCAGAGAAGGAGAAGACGCTCATTTTCTCTGTTCATCTGCAATATTTCTTGCTTCCTTTCTATTGGCAGCGCAGCCGACTGAGCAATCTGAAAAGCGTTCTGTGGAACGACACCCTCAAATCGGTCACCCGACTCTTCCTGAGTTAGTTCCAACAGACGCATATAGCCCTGTTGGGCTTTCTGGAGAAGTGCGACGTCTAAAGGCTCTTCTTCGTCCTCTATATAAGATGCTTCGACTATTAAGTAGGATCGTTCGCTCACAATTTCACCGACAGTAAAACGCCGAGACCCAACGCAGATAATATCGGCACGGCCGTCACCATACTCGTTAAGCACTTTTTCTAACAGCACGGCACAGCCCACCGTCGCGCTCAATTCGCTATCTTCGCCCAAACATATGCCAATAGGAATGACTTCCCCTTGATCCTGCGCTTCGCGCACATCGGCTAACATATCGCGGTAGCGCGGTTCAAAAATATGGAGCGGCAACGCCTGATTGGGAAAAACGACCAACGGCAGTGGAAATAGAGGGATTGTTTGGTTCATATGCTATATATCCGTTGCACCAAGGAAAATCCGAAGCTAAACTACGTGTATGGCTGAAGACTACTTTTTACCTGCACCCGAAGAGCACATAAGCAGAGAGAAAAACAAAGCCCGTCAACTACGTCATTCCCAGTGGTGGAAGAACCGACGGGCTAGCGGGCACTGTCATTACTGCCAAGTACATTTTCCTCCACCAGAATTGACAATGGATCACATCGTGCCAATTAGTCGCGGAGGCTATACGGTAAAGTCCAACGTCGTTCCTTGCTGCAAAGAGTGCAACAACCAAAAGAAATACCTGCTACCTCTAGAGTGGCAGGCCTATTTAGACCAGCTCGACAGCCAGACAGAGTAAGCCTCAGATTAGTGATACTTCATCAGTGGTTCGACGGCAGCGGCCACTTCACTCGCCACATCCGCCGGCACGCGCGGGTTAAACGGACCTCCATCCCCACCGTCAATCGCATCACTTCCAATCAGATGCATCGCCTCAACTACGGCCGAGTAGTTATACATACGCCCGTCGCGAAAACGAATATCCTCAAACGCGGCAATTTCGTCCTCGACGCGCTGCGAGGCCTCTAAGTCTCCGCTGCGTTGCGCGTTGTTGATTGCGTCTGATGCGCGAACAAAGGCGACGTTAATACCAGAAGTATGTCCTAGCGTGCCCAGACTAGCTGGCCCAGTAGAACGGTCACCAACGCCCCATATAACTATGCCTGCTCCTGAATTGACACCGTCGACAATTGTAGTCACGTCACCGACATCTGTTCCTATCTTCAAGCCGACAAAAAAATCGGACTCGTTGAGTAACCGGATGGCGGTCTCTCGTTCGGTTTTGTTCCTCAAATAATATAGAAACCGAGCCCCGGTCTCTCGTCCTAGTCGTTCTGCCATATCCAGATGATTGCGAAAAATGCCCTCGGCGTTTCCCACGCCCGTCAGCGGCATTACGAGATAACAATCAGGCGGCACGGATAGCGAGGCTTCGCGACGAATCAGTTCCTCCGCATCGGCTATCGGATTCGGGGCAATACCAGACATGAGAACGCCTTTACCAGCCATATGTTCGCCAGTAAATCCCATTAGACGAACCTGCTCATCGCGACCGATATGATGTATTAGACTTGTCCCCGCAATGCCAATTACGCGCCGGCGCTCACCTTCTAAATGATTGTTATCCATGAGATAACGGATATTTTTAGCGTGGGCATCGTAATCTATTTTCCCCTTACGGAAGGGGACTACGGGTATTGAAGTAACTGAATTAAGCGAATTTACAAGCTCGCTGGTTTCTATAGCCATGACGACCTCCCTAATAGTTTAATATAGAGGAAACGCGACATATGAAATAAAGCAATCTGGGCGCTCGTCTCAAACGCGATGGCGCTATCTACCCGATCGCGCTCATCGTTCAGGGACAAAGGGCTGCATATCTCGGCCCGGCTGTCCCTCAAGTATCCAGCGCGCTATAACCTGTCCTGTAAGCGGCCCCATCAAGACGCCGTTCTTGTAGTGTCCCGTAGCAATAAATATGCGCGGATGCTCATTGAGTGGACCAATCATAGGACGCCCTGCTTTGGGCTTTGCTCGTAGCCCCGCCCACTGCGAACGCAGGGGTTCGGACACCGCGAGCAGTCGAGTGTATACCGTATGTAGTGCACGTTGCCCTGCTTCTGTCGTATCCGCAATAAAACCGACTTCCTCTGCGGTAGCCCCAACCATATTACCTCGCGCAGTAGGAATGATCTGATGTCCGCTGTGGCGTAGCACGTGACGCAGTCGTTCTCCACGATAACAGCCGTGTTCTCCGCGTACTGGGCGCACGGGCACATGAGCGCCGAAAGATGCTGCAAGAAAAGCGGTCCACGCTCCGGAGGCAAGCACAACACAATCTGCACTACGCCGTCCCTTTGATGTCTCGACAAGCACCCGATCTTTACCGCTCTCGGCGATACGCAAGAAGCTCTCACCGTATTTTATCTGAGCCCCGCGCGCAATCGCACCCTTCAGTAGGGCATCTCCTAGCCGCATCGGCGACACACGCTGGTCTTCAGGAAAGTAAAGTCCCCAACATACGTCGCTAGCAACAGACGGCTCTATCCTGCGAATATCCTCGCCGCTGAGCCGTTCAGCGGGTACACTTCGCGCCCGTGCCTGATCCCACTGCGCTTTAATCAGCGCTTCATCTTCGCTGTCAGTTACGAGATTGATACCACCCAAGGGACGCCATCCAACGTCAATGCCCGTTTCGTCAAACAACTCGTCTGCCAGCGGCCTGTGCACCGCATGGCTGTCGCGTATAAACAGACCGTAGACGCTATGACCACCGCTAAAATGAGTCAGCACGCCAAGCGAAGCGCGGCTAGCATCAGAAGGCCCTTCACGGGCTTCGATTAGAATTGGTTGGGCGCCGGCACGGGATAAATAGTAGGCAATTGAACGCCCTATAATGCCAGCCCCTACAATAAGAACGCGGGCACAGGTCGTAGATATCAACGACCTACAATAGGCGATAGGTTTGTGACGGGACACGCGCGGGCACCGCGCACGGCGTAGCCCATATCGCTCAGAACACATCCGATCTGAGACTCGAGTTTAAGCAGATATTCCTGTTCACCATCACTCGCAGACGTCCTAGCCGGACCCACGTCAAAACCGCGAACAGCCACACCAGTCTTAAAACCTTCAGGGAAATTCACACCTAATAGCATGAGGTTGATCAAATCTAATATGCGGTATTGAAGCACCCGCGCTCTATCGACGTTATTTGCCAAAGCTTGATTATACAGTTCTACAATCACCTCCGGCACAATGCCCGACGTGGCAATGGTTCCACCGCTGGCCCCCATCATAACTGATGGAAAGAGAATCTCCTCGCAACCAACTAAGACCACGTAGTCAGGGCGCTGAGCACGCAGACGGTGCATCGTGTTTATCAGGCGCGGCAAATCTCGGCTGGAATCTTTTGTGCCAAAAATGCGCTCATAAGACAGCAACCGTTCCATGAGTTCCAAAGGCAGTTCTTGGGTAAACTGCGGTATATTGTAAAGCAGAATGTCGAGCGGAGACTGCTCGGCAATCTCGGCGAAGTACTCAAAAAGACTCTCGTCTGATATTTTGTAGTAATACGGCGGAACAAGAGAAATGGCGTCGACATCAATAGACGCATAAAACTCTGCCATCTTTAGCACGTCTCGCGTATTGGCCTCACTCGCTCCAGCCAAGATAGGTACGCGACCGCTGTTTACTTCAGTAATGAGACGCACGACATCTTGACGCTCTTCCCAAGAAAGGCGCACGAATTCACCAGTGCTTCCATTCGGATACAGACCGTGTATACCCGCGTCGATCAACCAATTCACATAGCGTTCCATCTCGCTATAGTTAATCTTACCATTTCCATCGAATATCACAATATTAGGACAAAAAATGCCTTTGAAATCTCGCCGCTGCCCCGATGCTGAAGCAGCAGGTGATCCAATACTATCACGGTCAAAAGAGTCGGCTTCTCTACGCACGATTTCAACGTCGCGCTCGCGTAGAAAATCAATTGCCGAAGGGGTTAACTTTGCTCTAGGACACAGTTCTACTACGCGTTCTGAACCCAATTTATCCTGCAGTACCTGTGCCGTAACAACGGAATCATCTATGCGAATCATGTTCGTACTCCCTCTGCGCCTAGCATCTTATTTACGCGCCGTGCATTACTTTTTAACTGTGTAGCAAACGCCGTTCTACATCGCCGTAGAGCTGCGGAATCACGTGAGCCGAGACCAGTTCTCCGTGCGCTTGTGCCTCCTGTGCGCCGGCTTCAATCGCCACACGCACGGCCCCCACGTCACCGCGAATCGCACTAGCCGTCAGAAAGTATCCCACTTTATAGCTACCTTCATATTCCACGTCGGCCGCTTTGAGCATCTGGTCAACTGCACTCACCAGACCAACGGTGCTACGGGTTTCGATCAAACCCAGTGCGCGACGCACGGTGCTGACACGAGGTCCGTCAAACGCTCCAGCAAAGCAGCGCATCGTCATCGCGTCGGGACGGGATAGCAATGCCAAACCATCGAGTTCACCTACAGCTGTAGCCTCTTCTCGCCCAGCAGCTACAGCTGCTTGGACATCGTCTAAGCCCCCAACAGCAAGGACGGCAATACGGCCACCACTACCGATACTCAGGCGCTCAACTTCTACATCCGCAGCCTTTACCATAGCATCACTCACCGCAACGACCGTCGTGTAGCCGATCGTTTCCACAACGCCCAGAGCGCCACCAGAGCGTGCCCGATCTTCCAGTAAACATGGCAATAGCGGCGCAACCCCTGCGATCGGCTGGGGCAATACGAGCGTCGCATAAACCTTTCCAGCATCAGTGGCGGCTCGACGTCCAGCTTCAACTGCCGTATACACGGCTGCCACGTCGCCACGCACTACGGCATGGCAGAGTGCACCGCCGATAAAGGCCCAACCGCACAAGTCGACTGCGGCGGCTTTAACCATGGCATCAGCCCCGGCAATAATTGGGGCCATACCCTGCGTTTCTATAAGACCTAGCGCACGCTGGTCGTCAGACTGATCTATCTCATCAATACCGTGCGGCATCGCGGCCTGAGCGCGCTCATCAGGTCGTGCAATTATCTCTGAAGAAATCAACTCTCCATAGCGCTGAGCTTCTATTTCTCCGACAGCAATAGCCGTCTGCACGTCTGCCACGCTTCCCTCAATAACTACTGTCACCCATCCCGAACCAATGCCGTGCCGACCCGTCACCTTTACGTCCGACACTTTCAACATCGCATCGGCTGCGTTAACGAGAGAAGCCATTCCGCACGTTTCTAAGACGCCTATAGCACTAGACACTGCCTGCTCCTTGCGACGGCCGAACGAATGCCTGTAGCACCTCTGGACGAGGCTGCGGCAGTATGGAGGTACTCATGAGATGGGGATACGTTTCTAAGCGCGTCTGGGCCCGGAAAATCGCTTCGCGCACAGCGCCGACATCCCCTTGCACCAACGAACACACGACGCGGTTGTGGACCGTAAGAACGCCTACGACATCTACAGCTGCAGTCTTGGCCATCTCGTCGTCTACGTATACGTGCGCAGCATAGCCGCGCGTCTCCACCAGTCCCAAAGCACTGCTGCGAACGGGCGCATCTCTTTGCACTGTATTAGTGGCAAAGCGAATACACGCTTCTGATGGCTGCGTCACAGGCGCTGCAACTACGTGTTCGACGACCTGACGAGCTGCTTCCGTCCCGCTGGATAATGCGGCACTGACGTCACTAATCGAACCGCTAAACAAAATGGTTGTGAAACCGCCGATCGAATCCCAGCCCAATAACTCTACTTCGGCCGCCTTAACGGCAGCGTCAGCGGCTATTATGATACCGGCAACGCCTTCAACTTCGATCAGGCCGATAGCGGCAGGCATTCTAACGCTCCAGGCGATGTAAGACTAAAGAAGTTATTTCGCGTACTAAATGTTCAGGATCAATAACATGCCCTGATTTAACTATCTTCAAATAGCGATTAACAATTTCATCCATGAGACGGTCAGATTCAGTATCATTTAAACGTTCAACGTATCCTGAACCAAATTCCTCGGTCTGACAGCCACACGAACGTTCAGGTTGTTCACAGCGACCAGATCCATCCATCTGTGAAGGCTGAATTTCGGTAATCTTCGACAGATCACTCGAATCGTCCGAAGAATGCTGCGGCACTTCCGGAGCCTCTCCTCTGCTCAACTGCACTCGATGCTGCCTCAGATAGTCCCAACCAGTGGGAGTAACGATTGCCGAATCTGCAATGCAGATCTCAGCCTCGTCACCGTGTCGACGCGACAGTATATCGCCCGTAACAACGGCCTCTTCTATGTAGAGGATGGAAACCATTTAGAAAAAATGCGCTAAGCTAAATGCTGCGTAAGTCCCGAAACAGGACGTGGTATCACGTGCACGCTGCGCAGTTCACCAACGCGCTGTGCTGCACTGGCCCCGGCATCTACTGCAGCCTTGACCGCAGCGACATCTCCTTCGACCAAGACTGCGACAAAACCACTTCCCACACGCTTTTGACCCGCAAAACTAACATCAGCTGTTTTCAGCATCGCGTCCAAAGACTCAACTACACACACCAAACCTTTCGTCTCTACCATACCAAGTGCTTTCATTGCCGTCTCCTATTAGCTCAAGTAAAGGGCTACCACATCATCG
The DNA here is from genome assembly GCA_964011675.1 of uncultured bacterium. Lineage (GTDB taxonomy): Bacteria > Latescibacterota > UBA2968 > UBA8231 > UBA8231. Next base: position 23,485 of record CAXGPR010000002.1, on the reverse strand, counting down.
TGCGGACGCGGAATTACGTGCTGTGACACCAGTTCACCTACCCTCTCACACGCCTCGGCACCGGCGCTAACAGATGCTTGTACCGAACCGACGTCGCCGCTAACCAAGACCGTTATGTAACCACCACCGATCTCTCGCACTCGAACAATGTCCACGTCGGCCGCTTTGCTCATCGCGTCAGCTGCTTCAATGACACCCGTAGCACCACGCGTTTCAATAAGACCCAAAGCACGCACGCCTTCACCCTCACCGCTTTCTCCGCGCTCCGGCATGATGGCGCCTAGCTCCTCATGAGGCCGAGGGATCACGTGCACCGAGTGAACCTGACCCACTTTAGCAGCGGCTGTAGAACCAGCATCTACGGCCGACTTTACCGCTGCAACGTCTCCTGAACAAAATACTGTCACCAGACCCGAACCGACTTTGTCCCAGCCCAAAAGCTGGACACTAGCCGCTTTGGCCATAGCATCGCCGGCCTCGACGATTCCCACCAGACCGACAGTCTCTACCATACCTATTGCATCCGACATCGCTTTCCTCCTGGTGTGTGCGAAGTCTACTCTACCTTTCTACGTATACTTTCCGTGCATGCACCAAGTCGAGCGCGTTGCCCTCGTCTGTATCTAGGTGCACTTCCAACTTCTCTGCATCACTCACCCTACAGATCAATCCCTCTAGCGTCCCGCCCTGTTCACTTTCAACTACCAAACGCATAAGATCACCTGCTTCCACACCATAGTAATCTGCCTCGGCGGGACTCATGTGAACATGTCGAGCGGCGCGAATAACGCCCTCGGTCAGTTCGAGTCCTCCGTAAGGCCCCACGAGAAAACATCCCGGCGTATTCGAAACGTTACCACTCAGACGAACCGGTGCGTCAATACCCAAGAAGCGAGCATCGGTAAAGGCCAGTTCAACTTGATTGTAGTCGCGCAGAGGGCCCAAGACGCGCACGTTAGATATCACCTGTTTGCGCGGACCGAACACCGCGAGCGTCTCTTCAGAGGCGAAGGCTCCCTCTTGGTAAAGCGTTTTTTGAACCGTTAGTTCACTACCAATCCCAAAGAGCACGTCCATCGCTTCTCGGTTGAGGTGAATATGGCGTGCTGAGATATTGACAACCAAGCGTGGCACAGGTAACAAAGCGGCATCTGCTGTCTTTCCCAACTGCACGTCAGGCATAAAGTCATATACTGCACGACGTACGATATCTTCTATCGCAGAACGATCTATGCCCTGTGTGTTTTCTGTCGCCATATTAATCGCGCAATTCCATAGCCTGCCCCATTGACTGTAGAGAATCCACAATGCCTACAATCACTGCATCCGTAGGCACATCTCGCATATCCGGCGCAATACGAGAAGACGACCCCTGTACCACAAACACCAGTTCGCCTTCTCCTGCCTGCACAGCATCAACGCAGACCATCTCGCGCCCCGTGCGCACGAGGCCGTGTTCTCGCACGGATACGACTTCTACAACCAGCAGCTTCTTTCCGTTTAAATTGTCGATTTTCGCCGTCGACACCACGCGCCCACGCACCTGACCCAGTATCATAACAGAATAGACTATGTGATGCGGAAATAGTCGACGAGTGCACAGCGACGCTGACGCGTGAACGTACGCGGAGAGGTCAGCCCCTCACCGGTCGGACTCGCAATAGAATACGTGCCAAACCCCTCACCACCGAGACCGACACCGGCAAAAGACGGGCCATTTTTCACAAATATAGTAGTGTCCATAACGCAGGCCATCTTGTGCATATTATCAATGTTTCGTGAATGTATGATGGCCGTATGCTTATACCCATGTTCAGATTCAAGCGCTAGGAGTATGCCCTCGTCTACATCGCGCACACGCACAATCGGTAGAAAAGGCATCATCTGCTCTTCTTGGACAAACACGTGATCGGCTCGTGTCTCACCAATGAGCATGCGCACCGACTCACCCAACTTGATCCCAATACGTTCAGCCAAGACCCACGCACTCCGACCCACCAGTTCGCGACTGGCTAGCGGATGTCCGTCAGAGCCCATAACAAATGCCACCGCCGACAAGGCTTCAATCTGCTGGTCGCCCAATTCATAGGCGCTGTAATCAACCATGTGACGCTTGAGTTGGTCTGCGACACTATCGACGACAAAAACTTGTTTCTCACCGATGCAGAGTATGTTGTTGTCGAATCCTCCGCCGTCTATAATGTCGCGGGCCGCCTTCTTTAAATCAGCCGTCTCATCTACAACAACGGGCGGATTCCCCGGACCGGCAACAATGGCCTTTTTGGGACTTGCCATAGCCGCCTGTGCAACGCCTGGCCCACCCGTAACTAACAGGATTCGAATACCTGGATGCGTGAAGAGCTCGTTGGCCGTTTCCAGCGTCGGTTCTGCCACCGCCGTCAAAAGGTTGGCGGGGCCTCCAGCCTGAGCAACAGCCTGATTGAGCAAGCGGATGGCGTGCATTGAGACCTCTTTGGCTCCAGGATGCACGTTAAAGACCGCCGAATTACCCGCCGAAACTACGCAGATAGCGTTGTTTACCATCGTCGGCACGGGATGCGTAGAGGGCGTTATCGCTCCAACCACGCCGTAGGGAGCCATCTCTACCACGGTGAGACCGTGATCTCCCGTCCAAGATTTGGCCTCCAAATCTTCAATGCCCGGCGTAGCATCAGCCGCAACCCGGTGCTTCTGAATTTTATCTTCCAGTCGCCCCATCCCCGTCTCGGCGAGGGCGCGGCGAGAAAAGTCTTCCGCACTGTCGCGCGATACGCGTCGGATCGCCTCAATAATGGCCCCACGCTGCTCAAGCGTCATGGCAACTAACTCGACCTGCGCTTTAGTCGCCGCTTGCACCGCATCATCCATGGAATGGAAAACACCGCTGTCTCCACCAGCAGTAGACCGATTAGAAAAACCAGTGCTATCAGCTACAATTCGATTTACAACCTCTTCGACTATCTTACGAATCTGTTCTTCGCTCGCGTTTTGGGCCACGCTATTCACCTCATTCGAGTTCTATAACGGCACACTCTTGCGGAAAGCCCAAGAAAAATAGTCGGGGGCGTGCCCTTCGTCAAGGTGAAACCAGCTTGACATACTCGGGATGTAAATCCTACCTTGATCGCCTACAAAACTTTATTTAAAGGAGCGAGCATGCGTATCATCCGTTTCTTGGACGACCAAAATTGCCAACACTACGGAATGGAAAGCGAAGGAGAAAGCACCGAAGTTTTACAGGGCGATCTTTACACTGGACTGTCACCGAGTGGAACAACTGCACCTGTTGCCAAGCTACTAGCACCCGTTGACCCAGTTAACATATACTGCATCGGATTAAACTATCGCGAACATGCTGCCGAGTCCGGTATGGAAGAACCCAAACTTCCCATCGTATTTGCCAAACCCACAAGCGCGCTATGTCATCCCGAAGACCCCATTCGCCTACCGGACTGTCAGCAAGATGAAGAGGTAGATTACGAGTGTGAGCTGGCTGTTATTATAGGACGTCCAGTACGCGACGTCGCTGTAGAGGACGCACTTGGTTCCGTATTGGGGTACACATGCGCCAACGACGTATCAGCGCGTAAATGGCAGCTAAATGCTGGCGGGGGTCAATGGATACGCGGTAAGGGATTTGACACGTTCTGTCCGCTTGGACCCGTTCTGGTTACCGCAGACGAAATCGCTGACCCGCAGAACTTAGGCATAAAAACCATTTTGAACGGCCAGACGATGCAGGATCACACGACGGGAGATATGATTTTTTCTGTCGCTGAAATCATCAGCTTTCTCAGCCAAGATACAACGTTACTCCCGGGCACAGTCATTCTCACGGGAACGCCTCAGGGCGTTGGTTTTGCACGAAAACCACCTGTATGGCTCAAACCTGGAGACGAAGTTACCATCGAGCTCGAAAAAATTGGTCAGTTAAATAACAGCGTCGTTGCCCCCTAACACACTGGGTCATAGAGCAATATAAACGCCCCGTTTGCACGGCCCTTAGCAAACCGTTCAGACGGGGCGTTTTACAACTACTCCCACAATATTTATCAGTCTATGTGCACTTTTTCAACCTTGCCAATAATCGATGCATCAGATGGAATCGCTGGATCGGCTACGTTGGCTGCTTCTCTGGCAACTTCAAAAATTACTATTTCTTCCTCGCTGCGCGCTTCCCACGTGGCGCACACCTGTGCGGTTCCTACGGTCTCTAAGTTTTCGTCTAGCTCCATCACTAAATGCAACGCCTGACCGTGATAGGCCTCAATACATTGCGACAAAACAACGGTGCCAACGACTTTACCCAACTTCATACTCTCACGCTCCGTCTATTATGCCGACAATTACACTACGAGCTGGCGGATGCTCCCATCCTGTTACTTGACCCCCGGCCGTTCCGGACTCGGAAACGAGCACAAGCGAACCGATACCAGCTCCTACGCCGTCCAGTGCAAGCTGCATCGAACCAACCCCTTCCGGCTTAACCACCATGATTCTTTGGCCGGAAAGCACTGCGTGTTTAGCATTGGCTATGACGTGACCAATGACGCGACATCGCTTCACGACACGATCTCCAAAGCGGCCTGTTGACCGAAAGCTTGAACGGAATCGACTATGCCAACGACCAGCGCATCGACAGGCACATCAGCCATGCCCGAAGCAATCCGTGCCGAAGAGCCCTGAACTACGACAACCAAGGCCCCCTCACCAACCTGTACCGCATCAACGCATACCATGTGCTGGTCTGTATGCTCGAAACCATCCGAAGTAGGCGATAAAATTTCCACTACCAACAACTTTTTTCCCTCTAAATTTTCCACCTTGGCCGATGAAACCACATGCCCTTTAACCAAGCCGATGATCATACGTCATCCTCAAACAGACACAGGTTCTTCAAACCGGCTTCAATGTCGGTTTGTTCATAGCCACATAGCATAACGATACGTTCAACCACTTGATTCATCAAAATATCTGGGCACGAAGCACCCGATGTAACGATCATTCGCACTGCTTTCCGACTTGGTAACCACCTATCCGATTCTACTACTTTCCGTTGCTCTATGTCAAAGTGACGAATGCGCTCAGCCGAGAGTAGTTCGTCGCTATTAGTGATTAAAAAACTGGGCATTACTTCCGAACAAATCTCAACCAGGTGTGCAGTATTGGAACTATTGTAACCGCCCACAATCAGCGCCACATCTGCTCCAGATTGCAATAATGCGTGCGTGGCATTTTGATTTTGGTTTGTGGCATAACAGAGCGTATCGTTAGTGTCTGCACAATGATATTCTATCTGATCACTCCCGTAACGTCGCTCCATGGCCGCCTTTAAAATTGCCGTAACGCGCTGCGTTTCAGCAGCTAACATTGTAGTCTGATTTACCACTGCCACGCGCTCTAAGTCACACTCTGGGTTAAAACCCTCAGACCACTTTTCGGAAAAGTGGGCACAGAATTCTTCCGTAGAAATCTCTCCTACGATAAACGAAGCCACTTTCTCAGCTTCATCGCAATCCAGTACGACCAACGTCTTAGCATGCTCTTGAGTATGCGAATGAGTCGCTTGCGTCTCTTCGTGCTTATATTTACCGTGTACTATTATCGTGTAGCCCTCGCGACCCAATGCTTCTCCGCGCTTCCACACCTTCGATACAAAAGGACACGTGGTATCATAGTCTTCCCTATAGGAACCACCGTCGATGTCAATCCCGCTAGCTCGAAGCGAATCTTCGACTTGCAGAGTGGTGCCAAAAGCGGGAATCAGCACAATATCGTCATTGCTGAGCTCACTTTCTGCTACTAATCGCCGTCCTTGCGTATCATAAACAAAGTCTACACCTCTCTCTTTAAGCTCTTTATTTACCAAGGGGTTATGGATAATTTCACTTACAAGATAAGTCCGCTTGTCAGGATGCTTCTCTAGTGTAGAGAATGCCATGTGTATAGCACGTTCTACACCGAAGCAAAAACCAAAGTGACGAGGAATAAGTAGTTGCATCTGGCCTACCTGCAATGAAGTTGGAGCAATAGACCGTCGCCCGTTTTTCAGACGAAAATCTTTTATGTGCTGAATAATTGGCCCCGCATAGTGGTTGGGAACCTGATCGAACTTCTTGTAGGCCATGTGCGCCTCCTGATATCAAACGAATCTAGGCGCTCCCTTTAGTCTGTCAATAGCTTGACACCCACCCGACCACTACTAATCTTCCGATTACGTTAGAGTAATTTACATTCGTCAACAATGAGACCGATTCGTATTTTACGACCGCGACTACCATCATGCGACGTATCGTTACTGACGTGGGCTTGTATAACATATTGGAAGTTTAAATTTAGCTGAACTCTACTATACTTGAGCAAAAAAATATCAGCGCTTCCGCGGTCTGGATAGTTACGCACCAATAGAGCAGTGCCAAACCAAATTAGAGGTTTACAATAGCATGATAGAACGAGACAAGCTCCTACACTCTCACATCCAGTTCTGCGTTTTGCTCAATACGTTGGGACAAAGCGGCCATTATTTCGCGCGGCATGCAACTGCAAATCCCCTTGTGTCTAAAGTGGATATACTATCGAGGTAAGTGCATATTCTGTGGATCCGACACAAAATTCCGTATGCTATCGGGTGAATTCGTAGTATGTGATTAAACGGATATCATTCACTATTGAGGAAAGGACTACTATGTTGGTAGGTTATGTAAGTGATGAACGCTATCTCGCTCTGGCGGACGTGCTGTTTGAATTTGTCAGCGAACGTGGCGTCGTATCAGCTCGATCTAGTGCTAGTGGTTCTGTTTACGCCAACATTGAGGCAGGAAGTTATACAGCAACTCTACAAAAAGATGGTTTTGGCCCTAAGCGTATCGAATTTAACGCCCATCCAGACTTTCCATATCAGTTTCGACTGCTTTCTCATCAATTACTGGGTTACGCGTGGCCTAAGTGGGTCCGTGCTGGGGAGAAATCAGAGTTTCGTGTTCACTCGATTGAAGCCTATCAACTCGACCTGTGGCGCTATGGATACGAGAAAGAGCATGTGCAATCACTCGGCTGGTTTGATGAGCATGGAGCACGCGCGACCATGCAGATTACGCCCGACGGCGATTATACCCAAACCGGTGTAATGTGGAATAAGTTTGGCTATACTAGCCCTCACCATAAGCAATACGCAACGGCTCCCGAAAGATCTGGCTTATACTATTTTCATGCCAAAGGCGAATCCGGAGCATTTTTTTCTTTTCCTTGGATCGTTGCGCCAGCCCAACCTAAAAACGACATAGCCCTCCTCGCTTCCAACATAAACTGGAACGCATATAATAGCTTCGGCGGTCGTTCCAACTACATACACACCGACTGTTTCCCACCCACACCAACAATTAATGCACGGCTTGAACTGAAACGCTATACCGATCCCGAACATATCAACTACGATACGGAGGATTATGCGCCTCTTTCCTTCGACCGACCTGAGCCTATCAATCACATACCCGAAGACGTGAATATCACCGATCCCATTGCCGGACGGGCAGCCTGCCATGTCGCGCCAGCAGAATGGCGTTTTATAGGGTGGATGGAGCGCGAGGAATTTGACTACGACTTATATGCAGAAACGCAGTTACATGACGGCACGCTCGACTTAGGCTCCTATAAGGTTCTCATAATAACAACGCATCCAGAATATTGGTCGAAAGAGATGTATTACGGTCTCAAGAAATGGATACAAGAACGAGGGGGAAAACTCTTATACCTAGGCGGCAACGGGCTTAACTGCGAAATAGAAATGCTAGACGAGCAGACGATGAAAGTAAAAAACGGCGACGCGCGCGACATGCAGGCACGTGGCTTAGAAAGCCGATTTCACATTTACAACGAATCGGAAGCAAACATGCTCGGCGTGGTCTTCACCGATACCGGCATCATGACCGCTGCCCCTTATGAAGTAGTCGATGCCGACCACTGGCTATTCTCCGGCACGGGCATGCGCAACGGAGATACGTTCGGCCATGAGAGCCTGCACGAGCGTATTCCGGGAGGTGCTTCAGGCCATGAAACGGACAAAACGTCTACTTCCTCGCCGTCCAACGTGCGTGTCGTTGCACGTGGTTTAAATCCAGATAACGGCGGCGCAGAGATCACATATTACGACACACCAAGCGGCGGTGCTGTTTTTTCAGCTGGGTCAATAACCTACCCCAGCTCTATTCTCGTCGATGACACGGTCTCACATTTAACGGCAAATGCCATTAAGCACTTCATTGAGGGACCATAGCCAAAGCGACCCATAATCCTTATATTGCCCTTTTTACGTTAACCAGATAAGAATTGAATATGTCGACCAAACCAAGCACCGCATTAGAGACCTTCGCCAATCCGTATCCAAATCGCGATTACACCATACAGATGGAATGCCCCGAATTCACTTCCGTCTGTCCCAAAACAGGACAACCCGATTTTGGCACTGTTCGCATAAAATACGTGCCCGACGAGCGGTGCATTGAACTGAAGTCACTTAAGCTCTATCTCTGGTCATTTCGCGATCAGGGAATTTTTCATGAAGCAGTTACCAATTCCATATTGGAAGATATCGTAGCTGCCTGCGCACCACGACGTATGACCGTAACAGGCGATTTTAACGTACGCGGAGGAATTAGCACGGTCGTGACGGTCGAATACACACAGGGGGAATAGAAGACCAAGGGCACCTGAGATCAAACATTTACGAAATGGAGATTTCCATGGAAGAAAACGATGCGTCTCAAGCTGAGACGAACGAAGAAGAAAAACAAGAATCCAGCGATAGCGGCCGCCAGGCTAAAACATGGTATCCATATATTACTAAAGTTCAGTTTGAAAAATTTCTCGCTCGCTTAGAGAGCAAAATGCCCGAGCAAATTGATCGAGACTACGTGCGTGCCATTATACGCACGCCGTCGATGATTTACAGATTTTTGCGCGGCATTGAAGCGATGAAATTTATTGATCGCGAACAGTGCCCTACCCCGCTTTTGCAGCGCGTAGTTAACCCAGAAACGCGTGCATTTGCTTTGGCAGAAGTGCAGCGTGATTTATATAAAGATCTGCTGGAAGAACAGGCAAAAAGCGGAGAAATGAACGACGAGGAAATCGTCGAGTACTTCCGTGACCGCACGGGCATGGGGCGCGATTCAGCCAACAAGATGAAGATGTTCTTCAAATACCTCAACGGCGAAGCCGATTTCAACCAGCCGGCAGCACAGTCGCAAGAGGAAAACCAAGCCACTACTAAGCCCTCCGAAGAACCGACTTCCGAAAAGCAGGCTTCCGAGCCTGAAGAGAAGACCGCCAAACCAAGCAAGGAAGAGACGCAGCCTCCACAGCGCAACCAGAATAGGGAACGCGGACAGCAAGAGCGATCTTCGCGTCAGGAGCGCGGTCGCGAAGGACGTCAGGAGCGCAATCAAGGCCAAAATCGCCAAGAACGCAGTGAGTCAAATACTTCATCCGCGGCAGCGTCATCTAGTTACCAAGACCGACCACCGCGACCCCTCACCGAGCAGCAAAAAGCCTATTTGGATACGGTGCGCTCAGTGGTCAGCATTAATATTGACGGCGACTGGGACGAGGATATGATTCGAGTAGCCTTTGATCGCTTAGAGCGATTGCTCGACCGAATTCGCCGCATCTAATCACCTCTCAAAATGAAAAGGCCTCCACACTGCAACCGGTGCAGGGGCCTTTTCATTTTTTATCATTAGACGTGTTACTCTTCGAAACGCGCCATCGCCGAAAATTTTTCAATCCGCTTTTGCACGATTTCATCGCTAGACAGGGGACGTAGTTCGGCAAGAGATTCTAGTATATGGCGCTTTAAGTTGGCCGCTGCTTCATCCCAGCTTCGATGTGCCCCACCAAAGGGCTCGCCGACGATGCGGTCAATAATGCCCTCTTGCTGCAAATCACTCGCCGTCAGCTTCAGCGCCTCAGCCGCTTCCTCCTTGCGCTCGCGCACTTTAAAAAGGATCGTTGAACAACTCTCCGGCACAATAACCGAATAGCAGGAGTGTTCCATCATCAGAATGCGATCCCCGACGGTTATACCAATCGCACCGCCACTAAAAGCCTGCCCCGTAATCGCGACAATAATAGGCACTGGTAAGTGGGACATTTCGTACAAGTTACGCGCAATTGCTTCGGCCTGACCGCGCTCTTCGGCCTCTACGCCGGGATAGGCTCCCGACGTATCTACCAACGTAAGGATTGGCATAGCAAACTTTGCAGCCATTTTCATAAGGCGCAGCGCTTTCCGATAGCCTTCCGGATGAGGCATACCAAAGTTTCTCCGCTGCCGCTCGTCCAAATTTCGACCGCTCTGAATACCAACAACCATAACCGAATCGCCATCGAGACGCGCGGGGCCACCAACGACGGAGGGATCGTCTCCGTAATAGCGATCTCCGTGAAGTTCGCGAAAATCACTCAGCATCCTCTCCACGTAATCCAGCGCATAGGGACGATTGGGATGGCGGGAAATCTGCACTCTCTGCCACGAACTCAGGCTGCTGTATATCTTTTGGCGCTCCTCTTCCACACGCTCGTTGAGTCGCACGATCTCCTGATCGAGCTCAAGGCTCCCCGTATCGGCCTGCTGAGACAGTTCCACTATCTTTTTCTCTAACTCGACAATCGGTCTTTCAAAATCGAGATGGAAGTTATTGTTCACGTCGTACCCTTTCGTCGAACCATGGACAAAACGCAGTTTCGGGGAGCCGCTTCATACTGACTGTTTAGACACCGCAATTGCTTCTCTCTTCACTCATCCCAATTTTTTTAGCGCGTCATCTATCCGATCCATCGCCTGCTCAATCAGTTCCATCGACGTAGCGTAGGACAGACGAATATGTTCTTGCGTGCCGAATCCTGCGCCCGGTACGCAGGCAACTCGTCCCTCTTCCAACAGATATTCACACAGGGTTACAGAATCTGTAACTCTCCGTTGAGCGATTTGACTGCCATAAAGCCTGCTCACATCGGGATAGGCGTAAAAAGCACCCTGCGGCAACGTGCAATGGACATTATCTATCACATTCAGTCGATCAACCATGTATCGTCGACGCGCGTCAAACGCTACGCGCATTTCCTCAATTGACTCTTGCTGTCCATTAAGAGCTTCAACAGCCGCTTTCTGTGAGATCGAGCTCGGATGAGAGACTTCTTGCATTTGAACTTTATTCATGCCGTTGATTATTTCTGCGCTCGCACCTGCATACCCAATACGCCATCCGGTCATGGCGTATGCTTTAGAAACGCCATTAACAACGATCGTCAGATCCTTGATATCATCCCCAAGTGCGGCAATAGAAACGTGTTCGACCCCGTCATAGACGAGCTTCTCGTAAATCTCGTCACTCAGCACAAAGATTCCGTGCTGCACAGCCACTTCGGCCAGTGCATGCAATTCCTCACGCGTGTAGACGGCTCCGCTAGGATTGGAAGGCGAACAGAGGAAAAGCATGCGCGTATTCGGCGTAATCGCCGCACGAAATTCGTCAGCAGTTAACTTGAGTCCGTTTTCGGGACGCGTCTCAACAATAACAGGCTCTGCCCCAACCAGTCGCGGCTGCTCGCTATATGTGACCCAGTACGGAGTGGGAATAACCACCTCATCTCCGGGGTTGAGTAACGCGGCAACAGCCAAAAAAAGTGAATGTTTTGCTCCGCTATTCACAGTCACTGCATCAGGCGTGTATTCAAGTCCGTTATCCCGTTTAAACTTGGCACAAATTGCTTCTTTTAGCTCTATGATACCCGAGCTAGGTGTCGTATACTTAGTGAAACCGTTCTCAATTGCCTTGATTGCTATTCCTTTAATATTATCGGGCGTATCAAAATCGGGTTCGCCAGCTGACAGCGCGATCACATCAATCCCTTCACGCTTTAGCGCTGCCGCCCGTGCGGAGATCTGCATGGTAACGGAGGGCTGAACGCGCTGGACATTATGAGAAAGAGTCATAGGAAGGTTCCTCAGGTTGTGTATTCGGCATTGATACGGACATAGTCATAGCTCAGATCACAGGTAAAAATTTCTGCTCGAGCAGTCCCGGAGGCTAAGTCAATAGAGATCGGAATGTCCGCCGCACTCATGGCTTCCACGAGCGCTTCATGATCAAAAGGTAGGCCTGAACCCGCGCCATATATCTGCGTATCGCACAGATAGACTGCAACTTGCTGCGGGTCCATGGGAACGCCAGCATATCCCACCGCACACAGGATGCGTCCCCAGTTAGGATCGCGCCCAAAGATGGCCGTCTTGACTAGACTAGAATTGGCCACACTCAGTCCGACTTGACGCGCTTCTTCTTCGCTAGCCGCGCCCATAACCTCGACAGAAACTAGCTTAGTAGCTCCTTCTCCGTCGCGGGCAATTTGCCGCGCAAGATCTCGACACACCACTTCTATTGCTTCCGAAAGGGCCGCGGCTGACGGCGTATTAGACTCGAGGCAAGCGCCGCCGACCGCGCCATTGGCCAGCGCAATTACCGTATCGTTTGTGCTCATATCGCCATCTACTGTAATGCAGTTAAACGAACGCTTCACGGCCGATAAGAGCATCTCTCTGAGTAAATCAGGCGGCACGTTTGCATCGGTCGTAATGACGCCTAGCATCGTCGCCATATTAGGCGCAATCATGCCGGAGCCCTTTGCCATACCGCCAACACACACCGTATTCTCTCCAATTTCCAGCGAAAGCGCGCTGGTTTTGGGCGCCGTATCAGTAGTCATAATGGCGACGGCGGCATCGTCCCCGCCGTTTTCTTGTAGGCAAGAAAGAACGCCCGCAATACCAGTCTGTACGGCATCCATATCTAACTGGACGCCTATAACCCCCGTAGAACACACGAGCACGTCTTCGCTCCGCACACCCAATCCTCGTCCAACCTGCACGCTCATTGCACGCGCGTTGTTTATACCCCGTTCTCCTGTGCAGGCATTGGCATTGCCCGAATTTAGTATCACAGCCTGCGCTTTGCCATCCCGCAAATATTCTCGGCACAGATGTAAAGGAGCGGCCTGTACTCTATTCGTGGTGTATACAGCAGCCGCACTAGCAGCGCGATCAGACGCGACTAACGCCACATCAAGCTTAGTCGAATCCGCCTTGATTCCCCCCAGCGCACCGGCGGCGCGGAAGCCGCGTGGCGCACATACGTTTCCACCTACGATTACGTCCACGTCCCTCTCTCCTGCAAAAGCGTTTAAAACGGCTTAGGCACGTCCATATCGCCAGTGGCCAGCGCGTCTTTCATCAATTTATAATGCAGACTATCAGCTAGAGCGACCCAACTCGCATCAATCACGTTTTCTGACACGCCGACGGTTCCCCAACCATCTTTTCCATCCGAAGACTCTATAAGAACGCGCACTTTGGCTGCAGTTCCATCACCGCTGGAGAGTACGCGCACTTTATAGTCTTCCAGATGCACCTGACGCACGCTGGGAAACTTCTCTTCCAACGCCTTGCGCAGTGCCCGATCAAGCGCATTGACTGGACCGTCTCCGCTGGCCACGGTGTGAAATACGCCACCTTCAACAGACACTTTTACAATCGCCTCAGCATCTTCTGATTCACCAACGTTTTTACGATTGGTAGTCCGGAAATTGACAAGAGAAAAAAGATCGCTGTAAAGCCCTTGTACGCGCCGTGCAAGTAGTTCAAATGAACCTTCTGCAGCCTCAAACTGATAGCCTTGATTTTCAAGTATTTTAACGCGTTCTAAGACCTTGCCAACGAGCGGATCTCCCTTGTCAATGTCGGGCATAAAACGTCTTAGTTTACTGACAATCGTTGCACCACCCGACTGATCAGAAACGAGAAAGCGACGTTCGTTGCCCACCCATTCAGGGTGTACATGCTCAAAACTGTGGGCCACTTTCATTACGCCATCGATATGCGCACCGCCCTTATGAGCAAAAGCACTTTCACCGACAAACGGTTGTCGGTGATCATGATATACGTTGGCAACCTCGCCCAAGAAGAGCGAGAATTCCATTAACTGCTGCACCTTTTCACGTCCAATGCTCGTCCGCTTCATCTTAAGGTCTAAGTTCGGGATAATAGAGCACAGATTGGCATTGCCACAACGCTCTCCGTATCCGTTAAACGTACCCTGCACCTGAATAGCACCCAACTCAACGGCAATGAGGCTATTTGCCACACCAACGCCCGAGTCATTGTGAGCATGAATGCCAAAATCAATTCCTATATGGGTCTTCACATCATCTATGATATGCCCCATCTCACTGGGCAACGTGCCGCCATTGGTGTCGCATAAAATCAAGATGCGCGCGCCTCCGCGCTCTGCTGCCATGAGCGTTTCCAAAGCGTAGCTTCTATCAGCTTTATATCCATCGAAAAAATGCTCTGCATCATACACCACTTCGCGACCGTGCGAAACGATATAGGCAACGGAATCTTCAATGAGGCTCACATTTTCCTCCAGAGATATCCGCAATACTTCTAAGGCATGCAGCGTCCAACTCTTGCCAAATAGAGCGATACTCTCCGTATCCGCCTTGAGCAAAGTGTTAAGCGTCGCATCGTCCTCTGGCGCATTATTCGCCCTGCGCGTGCTTCCAAAAGCGGTTATCTTAGCGCGTAAACCAAGATCCTTCACCTGTTCGAAAAAAGCTAGGTCTTTGGGATTTGTCGAATTCGGCCATCCACCTTCTATGTAATGAACTCCGAGCCGGTCAAGACGGCGTACGATAAGCAGTTTGTCTTCCAACGAATAGGAGATACCTTCTGCCTGCGCACCGTCACGCAGCGTGGAATCGTATATCTCTATGTAATCGGACATGCTAACAAGATCCTAATTAATTCGCTCCGTCTCATGTAAAGAAACGGAGCGATCCACTACTATTAAAATTACTTTTTATTACGCGACAAAAGACTTAGTATAAGGTAATTTTGCAGCAAGCACGTCCACTTCTTTTTCTGCATCCCACAACTGTCCAAGCGAATCCCAGTTGCCGCTAACAAGTTGCTCGCGAACACCATCGGGAATAGAAACATCTATCTCTCTTCCGCTGAAACAAACGATGCGTGCTTCTACATCAACGGTTACCTCTTGCCGAGAATCAGCATCTATAGCATTCTGCAAATTCTGAACATCAGCAGCCGTAGCAGTCACGCAAGGAAGGCCTAGGGTCGTGCAATTACCAAAGAATATTTCGGCAAAAGACTCGGCTATGAACGCTTTGATTCCCCAACGCATGAGCGCCTGCGGCGCGTGTTCACGCGACGAACCACAACCAAAATTGGCATTTGCGACCAGCACCTCACTATCTTGATAGCGCTGTTCATCAAAAGGATGTTCGCCTCCAACACGATCGTCTTCGAAGGCGTGATCTCCAAGATTTTCGAAGGTCACTGTGCGCAAATAACGCGCAGGGATGATTCGATCTGTATCAATATCGGCACCGCGTACTGGCACTCCACGTCCTACTATTTGTTTTCTCACACTCGATTTTTCCATATTTCACTACCTCAGTTCAACATCGTGCGAACGTCTATCACTTCACCACTGATAGCTGCTGCCGCAACCATAGCCGGACTCATCAACATAGTGCGACCCGTTGGACTGCCTTGACGCCCCTTAAAATTTCGATTGCTTGACGAAGCACAAAGTTGATCACCCTGTAGCTTATCCGGGTTCATCGCCAAACACATTGAACAGCCTGCACCACGCCACTCGAAACCAGCTTCCTGAAATATCTCATGTAATCCTTCAGCCTCAGCCGCGGCACTCACCTGCTGTGAGCCTGGGACAATGAGAGCCTTTACGCCATTAGCAACCTTATGTCCTTGAGCAACTTTTGCCGCTTCACGCAAATCAGATAAACGACCATTCGTACACGAACCAACAAAAGTTACGTCAACTGGCGTACCAGCAATTGACTGTCCTTCATTAAAGCCCATGTATTCTAGCGCCTCCTGCACGCTTTTTCGCTCATCTCCCTCTAATAGCCCCAGTTCGGGAATCGTCCCATCAATAGAAACGGACTGGCCAGGCGTTATGCCCCAAGTAATAGTCGGGCCGATATCACTCCCTTGTATATTAACCACATCGTCATAGACGGCATCAACGTCGGATGCCATATTCTGCCACCAGGAGATTGCGCGATCAAAATCTCCTTCAGCAGGGGCGTATGGGCGCCCCTTCAAATAATCAAATGTAGTGTGATCGGGATTCACATAACCCACGCGCGCACCCCCTTCAATAGCCATATTGCACACAGTCATCCGCTCTTCCATGCTCATAGATTCTATAACTTCGCCACCATATTCATATCCGTATCCAACACCTCCCTTAACACCAAGTAGACCAATAATATGTAGAATCACATCCTTAGCATACACACCGTTACTCAGAGACCCAGACACATTAATTCGCCGTACTTTGAGTCGTTCCATAGCTAAACACTGGGTAGCCAATACATCTCGCACTTGACTGGTGCCGATACCAAATGCAATGGCACCGAATGCACCGTGCGTTGAGGTGTGACTATCTCCGCATGCAATGGTCATGCCAGGCTGGGTAAGACCTAGCTCTGGACCAACTACATGCACAACACCTTGTCTATGATCACTAATATCAAAAAGAGGAATGCCGTACTCTTTGGTGTTTTGTTCAATGGCTGACATCATTTCTTCGGCTAAAGAGTCAATAAACGGACGGTCTGTGACATCGGTTGGGACAATATGGTCAACCGTAGCGAAAGTCCGGTCAGGAAAACGCACTTTGGCTCCTCGTTCACGCAACATCTGGAACGCCTGCGGACTAGTCACCTCGTGTACTAAATGCAAGCCAATGAATAACTGCGTCTGCCCCGATGCCAGTTGACGCACTGAATGCGCTTCCCACGCCTTATGCAATAACGTCTTGCCCATTTATCTACCTTTCACAATCAGCCGTACGCGCAGCGCCGACCTCATTCATATACACCATATTCAACGTTTAAGCTCTACCTGTTACACGGTGGGCTGGGCATCTCTACCCATCAGCTCAAATAATCTATTGAGTGCCGATATATAGGCCTCAGCACTGGCTTCAACGACATCTGTAGATACCCCTCGTCCCCGTGCGCTGCGTCCGTCTTGCGATAAGTGAACTGTGACTTCACCCAAAGCTTGAGACCCAGAGGTAACCGCACGGATCGTGAAGTCTTCCAAGAGCACGTCCGCACTAGTCGCTTTTCGGATGGCAGCATAGGTCGCATCAACCGGCCCGTCTCCCCAAGCAGATTCTTGGACAACCTCATCCCCAATTGCGATGCGTACTGTAGAAGACGGTACGATACCGGTACCGCTGACCGCATGCAAGTATTCCAACGTGTAGTGAGTCGCCTCTTCTCTTTGCTGACCACCGACAATCTCAATCAAATCCTCGTCAAAAATCTCTTTTTTCTTATCGGCCAGTTCCAAAAAGAGACCGTACGCATCTTCCAGTTTTTCTGTGGACAGACTATAACCTAATTCTTCAATCCGATGGCGCAGGGCATGCCGACCCGAACGCGCCGTGAGGACAATTTCCGTGTCTTCGAGCCCAACGTCCTTGGGTTCCATGATCTCAAACGTATTACGCGCCTTGAGCACGCCGTCTTGGTGGATGCCCGAACTATGGGCAAAGGCGTTAGCACCGACAATGGCCTTATTCGGTGGCACTGCGATGCCCATTAGACGGCTCACCAATCGACTCGTAGCAATTATCTCGCGCGCATCTACTTCCGTTTCTAGCCCGAAGTAATCGCGGCGAGTTCTCAGCGCCATTACGACCTCTTCCAAAGAAGCGTTGCCGGCACGTTCCCCAAGTCCATTAAGCGTACACTCAGCCTGCCGCGCCCCATTTTTTAGAGCCGACAGCGTATTGACTACCGCCATACCCAAATCATCGTGACAGTGAACACTGATGATCGCATCGTTGCTGTTGGGCACTCTATACGAAATATCTGCAATGAGTGTGCCGAACTGTTCAGGCACGGCATAGCCAACCGTATCAGGTATGTTAATAGTCGTTGCACCTGCGGCGATGGTCGCTTCAATCACATCGTGCAGAAAGCCCGGGTCCGTACGCGCCGCATCCATAGGGGAAAACTCAACGCTGTCGCAGAAACTTTTGGCCAGTTGGACGGCGCTGACGGCCATTTTAAGCACGTCTTCTCGCCCCTTGCGCATCTGTCCCTGCATGTGAATTTCCGACGTACCAATAAACGTGTGGATACGCGGATTCGGCGCACCCTTTAAGGCCTCACCAGCCCGTTCTATATCCTTGGCCAAAGCACGAGCCAACCCGCAAACCATAGGACCTTCGACTTCGTGCGCAATCCGCCGCACCGCCTCGAAGTCTTCATTAGACGAAAGCGGAAATCCCGCCTCTATGATGTCGACCTTAAGACGCGCCAACTGATGGGCAATTTCTAGCTTTTCCTTGACCGTCAGGGAAGCGCCCGGCGTCTGTTCCGCATCGCGCAGGGTCGTGTCGAAGATATATACTTTATTTGAATCACTCATTTACTTTTCTCGCTTCTACCGGAGTTGAAAAAGTGAGGCAGGCGATCCCATCCGGCTGTGCGAGAGCGCCTACCCATCTAAGTCGGGGTTTGCCACAGTCCTGCAAGCCGCTAAGTCGAGACTCCATCTGCTTCCTCCTTTCCATTTTTCCGTGCGAGTCATGGGTGGGCGGAACAGACCGTTGGCCCGTTCCGCTCCTATTTAAATGAGCTACTTATTGTCTAGCCAGCTCATCATACCGCGCAACTTCGTCCCCACCTCTTCGATGAGATGCTCTGAGTCGCGACGCTTGCGCGCATTGTATACTGGACGCCCCACCTGGTTTTCCGACAGCCACTCCTTGGCAAAACGACCTTCTTGTATGTCCGCTAAGATTTTCTTCATTTCAGCACGCGTCTCCTCAGTAACTACACGACGACCGCTCATGAGGTCACCAAACTCTGCTGTGTCTGAAATGGAAGAGCGCATATTGGCAATACCACCTTCATAGATCAAGTCTACGATCAGCTTCACTTCGTGGAGACACTCAAAGTAGGCGACTTCGGGCTGATATCCCGCTTCAACTAGCGTATCAAAGCCGGCGCGAATCAATTCGGTTAACCCACCACAGAGTACAACTTGCTCACCAAAGAGATCCGTTTCCGTTTCCTCACAAAACGTCGTTTCAATAACACCGGCACGGCCACAACCGATACCCTTGGCATATGCCAATCCCATCTCGTGCGCACGCCCGCTCGAATCCTGATATATCGCTAACAGGCCAGGTACACCACCTCCCTGCTCATACACGCGACGTACGAGGTGGCCCGGCCCTTTGGGCGCGACCATGAAAACGTCCACGTTATCCGGTGGCACGACCTGCTGAAAGTGAATATTGAAACCGTGCGCAAAGGCTAGTGCATTGCCCGCATCGAGGTGAGGCTTGATGTCTGCCTCGTATACAGCGCGCTGGACTTCGTCGTTAATAAGGATCATAACTATATCGCCCAACTTAGCCGCCTCGGCGACATCGAGCACTTTCAATCCTTCCTTCTCTGCGGCAGCCCGGCTACTGCTACCAGGCCGCAGTCCCACGACGACGTTAACGCCGCTTTCTTTAAGGTTGAGGGAATGAGCATGTCCCTGACTCCCATATCCGATTACAGCTACGGTCTTATCTGAGAGTAGGTCTAGATTGGCATCATTATCGTAATACATCTGCATGGGAGGTGTATCTCCTCTTATAAAGTGTGAACGTGTCGAATGTGCATTTTAGACAAAGTCCTATGGCAGCCTATGAACTCTCAGAGGCCTCGTCATCTTTCTTTTGTCGCGAGAGTAAGAAGGAGCGAAGCTTACCTGAGCAGTCCAATAATAAGGAGGTTCATAAGGAGGAGGGAATGAAATAGAACACGCGCACCAGAGAAGCACCGCGCGACATGGCGTCGACGCGAGACCAAGTAGAGGCAAGTAATGCGCTGAATCATTTCAATAAGCTCAAGCAGGTCAAAGAGTTAAAAAAATACAGCACGCGTAATATAGATCGTCTAAAATAAGATGTCAATAGACAATTAGGACCGTATGCAGGCTGCTCGCAATGGCATCCAGAGCTATCTAACGCTTACATCAAAACGGGTATTTATTTATACTTTAACTTATGTCTGATACATACGAAATTCGCCCGGTCGAAGACTCTTCCCTGTGGGATCAATTTGTCCAAACAAGCTGGGGGGGCAGTCCATTTTCCACGACTACATGGCTCTGCAGTGCCGCCCAGGCACTAGAAGGGAAACCGGTGTATATCGGCGTTTTCAAAGGCTCCCATATCATGGCCGGCTTGGCCGCTTTGACGACCAAACACCGCGGAATTGAGCGCATTGAAACGCCAGAACTGACACCCCACACAGGCTTTCTATTGGCTCCAGTAAAGAGTAAGGGGCCAGCTAAGGTAGAAGCCGAATGTCATCGATTCTCCGATCTCCTCATACGCCATTTACAGCGCTACGACCATATGCGCATCACCCATACACCTGCGCTAAACGACATACGCCCTTTTAACTGGGCCAACTGGCAAACGCGCGTGCGTTACACCTACCAGATGGATCTGAGCGATCTCGACATTCTCTGGGAGCGCGTAGAGCGCCGCACGCGCACAGCCATACGCAAGGCAGAAAAGCTGGGCTATGAGGTCATTCAGACCAGTGATATCGACCTGTTGTGCCGACAGTACGGTATGATTTACGAGCGCCACGGTGCGGCCGCTCCCATATCTTCAGAGGTCGTTCGACGCTTTGTGGACCGCGCACAGTCTTCTGGCCAAGCACGCTTGCTGGCCGCCCAATCTCCCCAGGGCGAAACGGCTTCCATAGTTGCCTTCGTCGAAGGGCCCTCTATGGCTTATGCATGGGTAGCGGGAGCCGACCCGCAGCACAACAGCAGCGGGGCTACTTCCCTGCTATACTGGCGCTACTTTCAGCAGTGCACCCAACCCCGCTTCGACTTTGTCGGTGCCAACCTACCTGCCGTCGCATTTTTCAAACGTGGTCTAGGAGGTGATCTAATACCCTACTACGCCACAGAATACTTTTGCACGCCCTGGCTCCGCCGAGCCGCATCGCTTAAACGCCTTTTCTCAAGCTAAATACCCAATGAACAAAAGAAACGTAGACCGACTCGATGAAGTCTTTTGGTCCGACGTGCGCGACCAGTTTCCTCTGCTCCGCGACCGCATTTACTTCAACACATCTACTATGGGTATCTGTCCACGGCCTGTGCTTCATGCTGTTAGAGACCACATGAAGCAGTTAGAGCAAAGCGGAGACAGCGGTCATTCGGCCGAACTATGGCAGGAAGTCAAAGAAGGGATAGGCCGATTTCTAAACTGCTCTGCGAATGAAATTGCCTTCACGCGTAACACAACTGAAGGCAGCAACATTGTATGCAACGGTCTACAGTTTCAGCCCGGCGACGAGATCATTACCAGCAGTCACGAACACGTTGGAAACACAATTACTTGGCTAGCACGCGCACAACGCGATGGACTTTTCATACGCGTTTTTGAGCCCACTAATGACGAAAAGAAAACCGTTGACCGCATTGAAGCACTGATCAACAAACGCACCCGTGTGTTGAGTATTCCCCACGTTAGCTGTGCCAGCGGCCAAGTATTACCCGTTGAAATCATCGGCAACATCGCAAAAGCGAACAATCTATTTTACTTTGTAGACGGAGCACAGGCACTGGGCTGCACTCCGGTAGACCTGAAAAAGATCGGCTGCCATGCATATGCAACGAGTGGTCATAAGTGGCTGCTCGGACCTAATGGGACAGGTTTTCTTTTTGTGCATCACGATTGGCTAGACCGCGTTCGAGCAACCCACGTAGGAGCACATTCCAATACCGGTGATTTTTGTATGAAAACAGGCTCTTTTTCTTTTATTGACAGCGCTCAACGGTACGAATACGGCACAATCAATACATCCCTAATAGCCGGAATACGCGCCGCCTTGTGCTTTTGGCAAGAAATCGGTTCGGAAGCCATCTGGCAACATAATCTAAGGCTTGTCAATCAATTTTCCGAAGGACTACATAGAATCGGAGCACAGGTCCTAACAACTACTCGCTCGGCCTCCATACTAAGTTTTTGTATTCCAGGCATCGCATACGCGGATTTACAAATATACTTGTGGAATGAACATCGCATCAGGCTGCGCGGCATATACGAAGGAAGACTAGACGTGCTTCGTGCCTCGATTCACCTGTATAACACACCAGCGGAGATTTGCCGTGCACTTGAAGCAATTGAAGCTGCACGGGACAACCTTCGTTCATAGTCTGTTCTTATAAATCGACAAATAACATCTTGATTTTAAGCAATAAATCACGCTATTTCTTTTATATTTTCTTCAATAACAACGCACACGCTTTAACAATAGAGACCCCTGTCAACGGAGACTCGAAAATGCCCAGTTTTATACGCAAATTTCTTTTCGATCATGAACAACAAATCCACGACATGCTCGTTTTGGGTGTCACCCTGACCTGTATAGCCATCGCGTATATGACTATACATGCAGTAGCCGACATAGCTACGGACACCGATAGTAATCACTACACTACTAATTTGGGCCTGCAAGAAGAAATGAGTGAAGTTCCCTATGCACGCCAGTATTTGCACATTGAGCGAAATAATTAGTATTGCATTTGGGTAACAGATTTTGAAATAAGTGCAACCGCCACAGCAGACATACCGATCAATCCCATTCCGCAGGCGTATCCAGCTAAAAGAACAGGAGCGTATTGGCGCCAACGCTGAACGCCAAACCGTTTCTCCAAGGAGTAACGTGCCAAAAGCGCACCAATCATTTCGGGTATGAGCAGGTGTGGCAAACCCGACAATCCACGCACAAAACCATATATCAGCGATATCGGTAATCGTAGAAGCGACAAGATGCCGAATGCAGCGCTGGCAAATGTAAAGCCACCAGCAATCCACCAGCCTTTAATCGCTGTATCGAACAGTGTTTCCCCCCCCAAGGTAGCCGAGTACCATAAACACTGTCGTAGTGCAATCAAATGCCAATATGTTTGCGCGTATTGAAAGGCAGGTGAAGGAATCGGTCCCATACTCCAAATCAATTGCCAAAATACGAAACCGCAAACTAGGCTAAGCGGTAAAATAAGCAGTTCGGCCTTGAGAATTGAAGTAAAGCGCGTGCCGGTGAGTTCGACCTCTCGGAAAAGCTGTGCGCGCCGACCGTGATCTGCGTATGGAATCGGTGCAAACCAAATATCGACCCCATTATAACCACTCAATATGAAAGCTCCTTCGCGAATCATCGGGAATGAGACAGTCTGCCCTGTTAGACCGGACATTCGCGCGTTGACATAGGACAGAGCCGGCGTTACCACAAAGCCGAATAAGAGTAAAAAAGCCAGAGGAAATTCGTCATCCTT
>CAXGPR010000001.1:0-129627 GCA_964011675.1 uncultured bacterium | reverse complement strand
ACATCCCGTTGGATCTGACCGAGACAAACGGGGCCCATCGCTTCTCGTTCGCTTACGGCTTCTAAAACAGAAAAATATTCCAGTTAAGCTGACACTCCAGGAATAGTAAGGAGACGCACACATGACGGTTTGGGCGGGACTCATAGCACTTGGGTTGGGGCTAGGCGCAAGCCTTTTCCTACCCGTGCCGCAAAACCTGAAGACCAGTTTTGATGCTGGCCAGTCGCTCTACGCGCTTGGCGAATATGAAGGGGCGATCATTGAATATTCCAAAATCGTCGAATTTAAAAGCCGAGCTGTGCGCACAGACAGTGTGCGCGTTAACTTTGGTGATGAACTAGAACTACCGGTCGTTGCTGCCGCATGGTATCAGCTTGGTAATGCGTATAAGAAAAGCGGTCAGCATGAAGAAGCCGTTGATGCGTATCGTCATGTCTTGGATGTGGGCGGAGTGCCCAATGACTTTCGTCAGCTTGTTCAGTTTCAGGTTGCAGAAACTCGGTTCTTAGCGAAAGAGTGGAATGAAGCCGCTGTTGAATACAAGCGCTACGTGGAGTTCTTCCCGGATACGGACGAGGCAGGAAAGGCTTTTTACTACAGTGGTTGGAGCCAGTTTAATCAGAAAAAATACGATCAGAGCATAAGAACGTTGCGAGGTATGCTGGAAGCGTATCCTGAGGATCGTTATGCACCAGATGCGCAGTTTCGAATTGCAAATGCGCAGTATGAAAAAGGCCGCTACCAGGAAGCCGTAGAATCAGCACAGATCGTGCTTGATAAATATCCCAATAGCCCTGTCATTGCTCAGTCCGTCTATCTTAAGGCAAACTCATTTGATAAAATGAGCCAGGACGAAGAGGCGATAGCGGCGTATCGTGAAGTCCGAAGCCTCTACGATCGCATGTTTGAACTGTTACGCGGTTCTTTCCGCGAGGGTAAAAACGTAGATTTCGAGAATTATCGTCAGCTATTTGAAACGTCTTCTCTGCGTGTTGCAGAGATTTTCCGTAAGACGAATCAGTTTGAGCAGGCCTACCAAGAGCTAATCGCTGCACAGGAAACTGCCGAAGAGCGGTTCTATAAAGCGAAAGTGCAGATGCGCATTGGCGACAACTACATGGAGTGGAAGAAGTTTGACGATGCATGGACAGCTTATAACCAAGTAATTGAGCTGTATGCGGATACTCCATACCCGCCGAATGCACAGTATCAGAAGGGGGAAGCTCGTTACTTTGCTAGTGATTATGAACAGGCTAGGTATGATTATCTCAAGGTATTGTCAGAATATCCGGACAGTGATACAGGCTTGCGCTCTGCTTCCCTTTACAGTGCTGGTTGGTCTGCTGAGAAAATGGGACAGGCCGATGCTGCTATTGAAAGCTATAGTCGGTCAGTTGAAAGTTTTCCTAGATCAGACCAAGCGCCCTTGTGTCTCTTGCGCATCGCTCGAATAAACTACGAGCAGCAAAAGGTTAAGGAAGCTATTGATGCGTACCGGGCGATTACGGAGAGCTATCAAGAAACGCGCTATTCTGCAGATGCCTTCTATGGCTTGGGTATCTTATATCGCGATGAGGGACGTGCTGATGAGGCTGTAACTGCATTCTCTCAGGTCGATCGTGACTCGCGCGAGACGTATATTGCGGCTCTTATTGAGGCTGCAAACATTCATATCAGTGAAGGGCGTCCCGAAAAGGGTCGCGAGATGCTGAACCAACTTCTAGCTGGCGTCACAGGTGACCGAGACCTTGAAGCTCGCGCCCACTACCAGATGGCACAGTTGGATTTGAATAACAAGAACTATGTTGATGCTATAGCTCGATACACTAAGGTGCTGGAAGAGTATCCAGAAAGCGATCTGGTTAGAGACACTCGCTATGGTCGAGGTCTTGCCTATCACTGGACGGGCCGCTACGATAGGGCATTGAGTGATTATCGTTGGTTGCTCGATCAGCGTTTGCCGCAGAGTATGCAGCTAAAAGTTGAATTCTCCATGGCTCTTTCCTACTCTGCTGAGGGTAGTGATGCTGAGGCGGAGAGGATGCTAAATGATATTGTGAAGTCGGGTGATGAGAGCCTTGCGCGGTCTGCTCGCCTGCAGTTAATATCTATGGCAGAAAAGCGCGATCCGAAAGATGCTATTCGCATCTATGAGGAAATGCTCTCTGGCGTTGATTCTGCAGAAGATCGAGAGCGTCTGCTTATTCGTTTGGCCAATGCGTACTTTCGCCTCAATCAGTTTCAAGAGAGTATCGATGCTGCACAGAAGTTGATCGATTTAGCGACGACCGAAGAGAGTATTGCGAATGCACTCTTTGTGCAGGGGAACTCGTACTATAAGGCTGGTGAGTATACGGCTTCCATCGCAACATACGGCAAGATAATAGAGAACTATCCTCAGATTGCCTGGGCGCGAAACGCTCAGTTTCAAATTGGAGTAGCCTATCAAAAGCTCTCTGCTGGAGATATTGGTGTCTTGCCCAAAATGTCTGAAGCCTTTGAGACATATTACACGAGCTATCCTGACGATGATAAAGCTGTCCATGCATATTACTATGACGCTTGGGCCAGATACCGTTTGGGTCGCTGGCGTGAAGCGAGCGATACCTTCAGTGCGCTCTCTGACAAATACCCAACTGAGCGCTATGCTTCAGAAGCGCTGTTTCGAGCGGGTGAAGCTCTATTTAACCTGACGAATCGCGGTAATCGCGATGAGAAAGACAGCGTGTTAGACGAGTGTATGGCGATATATGACCGCGTGGCTTCTCAGTTTCCCGGTTCTGACTATGTTGACGATGCTCTGTACAATAAGGCTTGGGCTCTCATATCCATGGAACGCAAGGAAGAAGCGGTTCCCATTTTTGAACGGATTGTTTCTGATCATCCAGACGGCCGCTATGGTCCACAGAGTCAGTTTACTCTTGGAGATTACTATTACGGTCTCAAAGAATATGATATGGCCACTGCAAGCTACGAGCGTTTCTTAGAGCTATTCCCTGTTGAAAAGCTGCAGGGGCGTGATCGACAGCTTGTTAGCAAAGCTGAAACGCTCTTGGGGCATTTGGCTGAGATTGATGCCTACAACTTATATGCCCAAGGCGAGGTCTTGTTTGACCAGAAGCAGTATGAAGAAGCAATTGAAATTTTCAAAGAAGTGCAGGTCAAGTATCCCGAAAGCGACCAGGCGGTTAATGCGCTCGTCAACATCGGTGCGGCTTATATGGCGCAGGAAGAATATCGCCAAGCCGGTGCGGTATTTCAGGAAGTTGTAGACAAATACAGTGACGTCTCGGAGTATTTGCAACAGGTTGATTTTTCGAAACAGCAGTTGGAAGTAATGCAGGAAGCCCGCGTCCTTTAATCAAGAAAATGAGGAAAAACGTTCGAGTCCAAAAGGAGGGATAGAGAACAATGATTGAATTTTTTCAAGAAGGTGGACCCTTCATGTGGCCGTTGGCCCTGTGGTCAGTGCTTTCTCTGGCCTTCTTCCTTGAGCGCGTATATACATACGCTAAACTTCGCTCAGAGGATGAATTAGCTGAAGTGACTAACGATATCAATTCCCGTATTGATTCAGGCACTTCTGTTGATCAACTGAGAGAGTATTGCTCTGAAGTTGGCAACTTGGAAGGTGAAGTATATGGCGAAGGCCTAGAGCGTTTTGAACACCTCTCGCGTGAACAGCGTTCGCTAGAGGAAATGCGTGAAGAAATGAACGGAACAGTGGAGCGTGCCGCGCTCAGTTACTTGGAACGTTATCTCGCTGTTATCGATTTTGTGGCGAAGTCTGTGGTGTTACTCGGACTGTTGGGAACGGTTAATGGTATGATCAACGCATTTGAAGGAATCGCGGAGAAGGGGTTGGGTGAACCCACGATTGTTGCTGCGGGTATTTCAGAAGCGCTCATTACGACGGTTACTGGTCTAGTTATATCGATTCCGTCCATTGCCATATTCACATACTTTAGCAATCGTGCCACCGGTAAGGCCATTGAGTTTGAAGCATATGGTCACGGATTCGTCGATGCTCTCCTGCGTCGCTGGCAGAGTTCACGGGCTGCTTAATTACGGCTCTTATTGGAAGGACTTAGACTATAAATGGCTAAGCAAGCTGAGAAAAAAGAAATGTCCATGCCCGATCTGACTCCGATGATCGATGTGGTGTTCCAGCTGCTGATCTTTTTTATGGTTACGGCGGTTTTTGCCGTGACTCCGGGGCTTGATATTAAACTGCCTGAAGCTGAAGAGGCGCAGGCGCCGGAAAAAGAGAATCTCTTTATCGTCGTTGATCAAGATGGTAATATGAAACTCAACCATAAAGACGTGACGTTCGCTACGCTGAAGGATGAACTGCAAGAGAAAAGGCGGCTTTTAGATAACACTACGATGATGATAATCCAAGGAGATGAGCGATCGACGCATGGACAGATCGTGCAAATCATGGATATTGCGCGTCAGGTTGGTGTGGTTGACCAGATCATTGCCACGGAGCCCCAGAGGAACTGATTTTATTCGGTTTCCTTAAAGAGAGGGAAATACTTTAGTGGACGAGTATAAGAAAAAAGTACAGAACGAGCGCAGAAAATTCGCCTACGCCTTTGTAGGGTTGGCTGTTGTTGTCCATGCTTTGTTCTTGGCATCCAAGATCGTGGCTTATGCGGTAGGAGTTGCGGCCTTGTCCGCGCTGTTGGTCGCATTGTGGAAGGCAACTACCGGTCGCCGACTGGGGATGAACATCGCCTTTCTGCTGGCGCTTGCGGTGCATGGCGGCGTGCTCGTTTACGATTACTACTTCGGCGTTGATATCGCCGCCGAAGAAGAAAAGGTTGTGCGCTTTCAACCGCCTCCGCCCATTCTAGAGAAAAACTTTGACTTGGCTAAGCGACCTGAAATATCAGAAGTGCAGATGGAGATGTTACAGTCCATGGCACCTCCAGATATGCCAACTGATATCTCGGCGATGGCTGACGTTAGTGCAGTCGGGAGTGACTTGTTGCAGGGGGTTATGCCCGGCACACAAGTTCTCGGCCAGTTTAGTGGTGCAAAGGCTGAAGAGCTTTCTTTTGATGACGTTGAGATGGTGCAGTTGACTGAAACAGCCGCTCCTGTTCAGGAAGCTTTGAGCTTAAAGCACGAACTGCTCAATGTTGGTGACTTAGATGTTGGACGCTACCAGGCGATTCTTATTCAGGACCCTGATAACAAGAAGAACATTCGCGGTTTCTTTAATATGACGGTCATTGACTACGACATCGCCGACAAAAACAGAGATCGCTTTCCAACTGCTGTTGAAGAACTGATGCGCTATATGCGAGATAACACCAAGGTTAAGGCTCGTATTGAGGGAACAACGGTAGAATTTTCAGACCCTAGCATCATGACCGCTCCGTTGATATACATGACGGGTAACGATGCGGTGCTGCAGATCAGCGACACCGAAAAGAAAAATTTGGGCGAGTATCTCAAGAACGGCGGTTTCATGTTTTCTGAGGAGATACGTCAGAGTGACAATGATAGCGGTCTTGATGGTAAGGAAGCGGGTGTTTCAGGCACTCCATTTGACCGTCAGTTTAAAGCGCTCATGAAGGATCCTTTGGTGCTGGGAAGTGATGGCTCGAAGTGGCAGAAGATACCGAAGACTCATCCACTTTACTATAGTTTTTGGGACTTTCCCGACGGACCGCCAATGGGTGGTGCGCCTGGGGGTAATGTCTTTGATATGGAAATGTTGGAACTGCGTGGTCGAGTTGCAGTTGTTTTCTCTGATCTTAATATAAGTTGGTATTGGGGAGATCCGCTCGCAGATGCGCGTGAACGTGGGTTACAATTTGGTGTGAACTTGATTGTATACGCACTGACCCAACCCGGTGGTATTGCTAACGTTACTCAGTTTACTCAATAATTAGTCCAATAAAGAAAACAAAAGGGCCCCGGATTTCGTATCCTAGGGCCCTTTTGTTTTTATCGTTCTCTTTTTTACTTCGGTCCATCCTATTGCTTTTATTGATATAAAACGCGCTGTTGCTGTAGCTGTGATGCTCCGGGCGACAAACCTTGGCATCCCTATTTCTGGACTGCCGAGATCCTAACCCACCGCAATTTCGTCCGTATGCCAACTGTGCTCAAGGTTTCCATATCCAGAAAAATCGATTTTTTTGGTGCTGAGTCGCTTGTTAAGGAGACTCCCGTTCCGTTATCTGATCTATCGGATATTTGTCTACCCTCAAGAGAGCTGACATATAGGAACAATTGTAGTTTGTTGTTAGGTAGGCAAAGGGCAGCACTCACAATTGGGGCGTGTTGGCCGAGCGAGAATTTGCATGATTTGCAGCATAATTAGCAATTAAAAAACTTGCCCGGGTTAGATAATGCCTTCATCTATGGTCAACATTTCCTCCTCGCTTTGTAAGGTTAGGCATGTCATTATCCATCTCTGCAGGCTTTGCTGCGAACTATCTGCGTTGTAAAGCTCTATCCATTCTTCAGCACTTGAGGTATAGCTACATATCTACATAATTTCGGACAATACGACTGACGGACTGTGTGTATAGAGAGCACAAACGGCAAGCAGTGCTATAATTAAAATTCGCATAATACTCTCTTCGTGCAGATTGATAGACGATGCATTCTACGATGGTCTTACGAAAATAGTATGCTATTTGTCATGTGGGTGTGTAACTGTTAACAGGATCTTATGTGTTGTCGGGGTCTATAGAAATATGGAACTTATTGACGACAAAATACTGCAGAGGTGGGTTGTGTATTACATTTAGAGGAGTGGGAGACTACTCATACCGGTGAGCAAGAATATGGCTCAATACGCGCGTAGCCTGCTTGCGCACACTTTGGTTGGAATGCGTTTCAATAATCGTTTCAAGCGCCGCTATAGCACTCAGGTCCTTTACCTGTCCCATAGACTTTATGGCTTGAAGCATGAGCGCGGAGCTATTTTCAGCGTCTCCGACAATGGCAGCAAGATAGCTTATTTGCCGTTCATGCCGTTTCTGTGTGCTACCGCTATCAATGAGGGGGGGGTGTCCGAGTAACATCGTTGTGCGGCGGTTGTTGGCTGCAATGGTTCGGCCGACGACACCGGGGTCAGACAGAGAGATTGCGCCTATTGCTTTAATTGCCTCCAAGCGAACTTTGCTATTCTGTGCTTTATCGAGAGCGGCCTGTCCCAGTGGATCTATCGTTTGTGGAGTTCCGAGTTTACGCAACATCTGAACCGATGAGAGTCGGATACGCGCACTTCTATCTTCCAAGTTGCGTTGGAGAAAAGGGACCGGGTCTAGCAAGTTTTTCTTAGCAGATTCCCAAAGCGCTTCGCTTGCTCGTAAACGTACTAATTCATCCCGTTCGAAATCGTCACTTGCGGCCTGTCCAAGTGCACTCATAGCTTCCGGATAACCGGGAAAACGCTGGAACACGATGTGGCGTAAGGCTTTTACTATTTCAAGTCGAATGGATACGCTATTCTCTTGGCGTATGGCAACCTGAAGCAGGGTGACGCTCTGCGGATAGCTTGCTCTTCCAAGGGCAATAACTGCTTTGCGACGAATACTGATATCGCTGTTATGTAATTCCAGTGACAGACGATCTATGTTTGGATCCTGAGCATGTGCGTCGCTAACGAGTAAATACAGAGAAAGTAGCGAGACAAAGCAGGCTATTAGTCTGTTATCGTTTCTCATATTTATCTTGGAGACGAGCGGCTAGTTTTTGCTGAGTGCCGGAAAATCCACTGTTGCTCATAAATAGTACCAGATCTCCCGATTGGAGATGATCTTCTATGTGGGATACAATTTCTTCGGCCTGAGAAAAATAAAGAGCTTTTTTACCCTGTGAGTTAAGCTTGTCGACAAACCTCTGGGGGGAGAATGGTTCATCGCCGCGCGCTCTTTCTGGTTTAGGTACTTTGCCTATTATGACTCTATCGGCATCCGCAAATGCGTTGAGATATTGGTCTTCAAAAAGTGAACGTGCGTTTGTTGCACTGGCAGGCTCAAATACGGCCCAGATACGTCGCTGTGGATAGGCTGTTGCTAGTGCTTGCAGTGTTTGCTCGACTGCGGTGGGATGATGGGCAAAATCGTCTATTAGCAAAATATTGCCCCATTCTCCGAGTACTTCTTGCCGACGCTTAACGCCTTTAAAAGATGCTATGCCCGATTGCATAGAACCGGGAGCGACCCCTGCATGATGACAGGCTGCAATGCTCGCTAAGGCATTGCGTACGTTGTAAGCTCCGTGCATGGGCAGGTGAAAAGAGCCTAGGTCTTTGTTTTGTCGATAGAGAGTGAAGTCTGTGCCTTGTGGTGTCGATGAAACAATGTCTGCGCGCCAAAATGCGTCGGTTTCAATGCCAACAGTCTGAACCGGTGCATGTGCCAGATTTAATACGTCGGCGACTGCTTCATCGGCCGCATGAGCTATGATAAGGCCCCGCTGTGGCACCATATTCACTATCTGTCGGAATGCCTTGGTGATCTCGCTCAGAGAGGTATAGATATCAGCATGATCGAATTCGATATTGTTGATGATGAGCGTTTCTGGAAGGTAATAAAAAAACTTGGCCCATTTGGCAAAATAGGCGCTGTCGTATTCATCTCCTTCGATAATTACGTGCTCGCCCGTGCCTAAGTGATAGGGTTTGGAAAAGTTGTTGGTTAGTCCTGCAACAAGAAACGATGGGCTTAATCCACAGTGGGAGAATAGATGCGCTGTCATCGCTGTTGTAGTTGTCTTTCCATGGGTTCCGGTAACGACTACGGATCGTTTACCCTGGATAAATAGATCGCGCAGAATCTCCGGTAAACTCGTATAAGGTATAGCCGCATTGAGGGCTGCCTCAAGTTCGAGATTTCCACGGGATATAGCATTGCCGACAACTATTAGATCTGGTTTGTTATGCAAGTTTTCGGGTACGAATCCTTCAAACAGCTCGATGCCTATCTCCTGTAGATAGGTGCTCATCGGGGGATAGATATGGGTATCAGATCCAGTGACTAGATAGCCTTTCTCACTCAGCATGGCTGCCAGAGATCCCATGGCTGTGCCACATGCGGCTATCAGGTGTATATGCGCGCCTTCTCGTAGGTTCATAACGGAATATTCCTAGTATCTTGTCGAACTGTCAAGTCGCTTTGTTGCACCGTATAAGGGACACCATTACATTTAAAATAAAACGATTGCTAAATACTATGAGTTCCAGTAAGATAAGTCCTATTTTACCTCTTTCTATAGGCGCTGTGTTTATCGCTGTTGCGGCCATCGGCTTGGCTATAAGTGTGATCCGTAGCGACGATGAAGAGGCAATTGATTCACCGCCGCGCGTGGTCGCCGCTGTACAAGGAGATCTTTCGTCCGATTCAGGTGCTGAACCAGATAAACCCGAAGAAGTTATAGCGGTAGAAGCGCCGTCTGAAGAGGAACTACGACGTCAGCTTGTCCGGATTCTGTTGGGACGAATTTCGCAGACCGACCGAGATTTCAACAGTGCATGGTTGCAGAAAACCCATCAATTTATCAAGACGCCTGAAGATCTGCGTGCTTTCTGGGACGAGTATCTGAAAATCGGACGCACTCGGTCAGAGCTAATGGCTCGAGCGCAGGCCCATTCAAAAAAGAGATTACCGCAGGATCCACGCTATTTTGTTTCTCAAGCTAATGCTACTCTAACGGAAAAAGATAATACAGAATTCATGTTGCAGAAGGGTGTTGAGGAGAATATGGCCTTGGCGCTGTTTAAAAAACAAGAAGAGACAGAGGGTGTCCAAAATATTGAAGAAAGTTTTATGGGCGGTTTTTATGATAAGATCCTCGACATGTATCATCTTTTGGAAAAGCGAGCGGTCAATCAGGGAAAAGATACTAAGCGTCTAATGGATGAGCGTGTCCGCACGCTTGAAGCGGCCATATACGATCGTCATATGCGTATAGAAAACACAAAGAAGATGGCGCGTACAAAGAAAGAAGGAACAGGTCAGAGTGTGGCTTCAGAATTGGTTCGTACTGATCAGATGAACAAAGAAGTGAATTCACATATGCTTGCGTTGGGACAGGTATACTTTGACGGTGCTATAGCAGAAGTTATCGATCGGGAAAAACACAAGTATTACGCTGATAAGGCGTTTAAGACGCTGGCTATGGTGTATAAGCGTTCCCGTTCCGGTGAAGCGCTCAATTTGATGCGCGAGGTCAACAATATCCAGCGTGATTATTTACATAGATTGGCAAAGGTGAACTGGAAACGTGCCCAGATTGCCGCAGCATCCAACGACATAGAAAGAGCCGATGAAGGGTATTACGTTGCTACGCAGCGTTACCTTCAGGCTATGGGACAATCGGTAGAGGGACGGCGCGAATTAATTGCCCGAGAATTTTTTATCCTAAAAGAGGAAATTGCAAAATGGCAGGCTCAGAAGACCTTACCCACCGCCACTTACGGTGGTTGAATGGCTGACGGGTCTGCCTCAGAAGTTTCCGTAGCGATAGCGAATTGGAACGGTATTAAGTATGTAGAGCGCTGTTTGGCAGCGCTCTACGCCCAGACGCAGCCGCCCGCCGAAATTGTGGTTGTAGACAATGGTTCCACCGATGGCTCAAGAGAATGGATTGCGGATACCTATCCACAAATAAAGCTCTTACTTAACAAGGAAAACGAGGGTTTCTCTGCCGGGTATAACAGGGCAATTGCCGCTTGTGCGCACGAGTACATTTTGATGCTAAACGTGGATGTATTTGTGGAAGCTGACTTTATAGAGATTGTGTTACCCATTCTTCAGCGCGATCCTACTATAGGGGCTGCTACGGGGAGAGTTTACCAGCAGGCCACGGAAGAATGGCTAAATAGCGGTTTTTTTTTACGACCTCAAATGCGTACCCGACACAGCGCTCAGATAGAGGAATCTGAACAGGTTTTTGGATGCAGCGGAGCGCTTATTCTATTTCGCCGTGCGGCTTTAATGGATCTCGTCGTTGAAGGTCAGTACTTTGATGAGTCTTATTTCAGTTATGGAGAAGACGTCGACCTAGCCTGGCGTGCTCAGTTACTCGGTTGGAAGTCTTGGTATGCGTCCCAGGCGTGTGCGGTACATGTCGGTTCAGGCTCATCCAATGGGCAAATGCGTTTTGTCGACAAGCCTTTATTCTTACAGCGCCACATTTTGAAGAATCGCTATCTCACTATTGCAAAGAACGCATCGTGGCCTGAGCTAATCCCCTTGATATTTTATTGGCTAGTCAGCGAACCTTTAGTCTGGTTAATTCTGTTTGTCCGGAATCCTATCCGCTGCATTCGCCTCGTCCCCTCACTAGGCGCTGCACTTCGCCTCATGCCGCAGGCTATGCGTTGGCGTCGGGAAATGCAGGAACGATGCGTGCTTGGATTAGGACAAAGAATGCGTCTTATAAAGTGGATATGAATCCCATTCCGCCTATCCGCGTTTGTCATATTGTTACGCGCCTGGCCGTGCGCGGCGTGCCGCGTCAGGTATTGGAACTTGCTGAAGGTCTTGACCGTGCGCGTTTTCAGGTCCGCGTTCTAACGGGGCATAGTGAATCTGGTGAGGGCGATTTGTGGGACGAAGCGCGTGATCGAGGCATTGACGTTACGCGCATTGAGGCGCTGCGGCGTCCGATCCATCCGACTCGGGATGGGTTTGCTCTTGCCCAGCTTTATCGTTATTTGCGTAGTCATCCTTGTGATATTGTGCACACGCACATAGCCAAAGCCGGGTTACTGGGGCGAATGGCGGCCCGACTGGCGAAAGTACCTTTTGTGTTACATACCTATCACGGTACGCCCAACGAATGGATTGGTGATGGGACGAGTGCTCGACTCTTTCGCGGTATAGAGCGGCGCGCAGCGGCAAAGACCGACAGGCTTATCGCCGTTAGTGAGGCGGTGCGGAGAGAAATGAGTGCAATGGGTATCGGATCTGCGAGTCGTTGGTGCGTTATTCGCAATGGTATTTCCCCTATATTTAGGTCTGAACCGTTTTCCTCACCTACGCAAAGAAACAGAGCGCAATTGCTGGCTGTGGGAAGTTTGACCGAGGAGAAGGGATATGATGTAGTGCTTCGTGCTCTGCCCACTATAGTGTCTTCACATCCTGATGTTGAACTGGTATTTATAGGTGACGGCCCTCTGAAAGCGTCTCTGCAGGCGCTTGCAAATGATCTCAACGTTGCATCGCACGTACGTTTTATTGGCGTGGTTGCGGATGTGCGCCCTTGGCTACGTAAGGCCACGCTGCTTGTAGCGCCCTCTTTGAGTGAGGGGCTAGGAATGGCGGTGGTAGAAGCGATGGCTATGGAGTGTCCGGTGGTCGCTAGTCGAGTTGGGGGACTGGTCGAAGTCGTCGTACATGGGGAGACGGGTTTTTTAGTGGAGGCTGGTCGCGTGCCGCTGCTGGCTCAGCAGGTGGTAGAGCTATTAAGCTCTCCCGAAGAACGTGTTCGCTTGGGGGCTAACGGAAGCCGGCACGTGCAGGCCAACTTTACTCGAGATCGGTCTATTGCCCAACTGCAAGAACTATACGAGACGCTTTATCGGGAATCTTCTAAGAGATGATATTGGTCACAGGTGGTATGGGCTACGTCGGCCAGTTTTTACTGCGGGAACTGGCTCAGAAAAAACTGCCTGTGCGCTGTTTAATTCGGCCGGGTAAGCCTAAAGAAAAACTGCTGCAATTGGAACAGTGGGGTATGGAGTGGATAGAGGGGGATCTGCGTGATGAGGTCGCGCGTCGGCGTGCCTTGAGGGGAGCCCGAGTCGTCATACATCTCGCTCATATTCGCTATGCATCCGTACTGCTTGCAGATATGCACAACGATATTGAACGCATTGTTCTTATGAGTTCACTGTGGCGTTTTTCACGCGTGCCATCGGCTGCTGTGGATGAAGTGATTGAATCGGAGGCTGTGGTCGAAGCATCAGACAGGCCGTGGGTTCTGCTCCGTCCATCGATGATTTATGGTCCAGGTAATGATCGCAATATCAGTCGACTCCGCGACCATCTGCGCCGCTGGAGATGGGTCCCTATTTTTGGGCGTGGATATACTATGCACCAACCTGTTTATGTGGAGGACGTTGTTGGAGCGACCATAACTGCTTCGGACCAGCCCGATATTGAGCACCGTTCGTATGCACTTGCGGGTGGAGAAATGCTAACTTACCGCGATCTATTGCGGATATTGGGATATTCAATCGGCATATCCCCCCTCATTATGCCGCTGCCCGCGCGACCTTTAGCTTATATTTTCGGCATGCTGAGTGATTGGGGCTTTCGACTGCCTGTAGATTCCGAACAAATTATGCGATCACAGGAAGACAAGCAGTACGATATTGCGGATGCCAGACGCGATCTTGGATTTAGTCCTTCTAATTTCGAAGATGGGATACGGCGTATAGCCGGTTGGCAATCAGATGAAACCGTATGAAATCCCCCACTGCTCCAGAGAACGCATGGGACTTCAGTCTCATAGTTACAGATACTATAAGACGGTTCTCTCTATTTTGTCCGTCCATTTGCTGCGTAGTAGATTGTGCGAGGGGGCGACGCGCGAGTGATGTATAATGCATGATCCAATAGGGCGAACTAGCCGCTGGCTTCCTCGGATTGCCCTTGTGCACGAGTGGACTGTCGTGGCTGCGTGCGTGTCCGTGCCTTTAATATACGCATCATTTTTTTCAAGCTATTTTATTCCCAAACAGGCAGTACTATCCGTTTTTTGTGCCCTGTGTGTCTTCTTGTGGATGGCGTACTGTGCGCTTAAAAATACATATATCCTGCCCAATGTCATCTGGCTTTGGCCTTTGGTTCTTTACCTCTGCTTTGCTACACTGTCGCTCGCACAGGCGGCAAACGTATATGTGGGAGTAGAAGAGCTCGCGAGGCAAGTAGGTCTTTGGGGAATGTCCTTATCAGTTGTGCTCTTCTCTAGGACACGCTCCCCGCGGTTGGTCTTAGGTGCTGTGGCAGGAACTGCCCTTATTGCATCAGTGCTTGGAATCTTGCAATATGCTGGTATTCATTGGATTCCGTCGCCTCACAAGCAATACGGCAATTTAGGCGTCTCGACGTTTGGCAACACGAATTTTGCCGCTCATTATTTGGACATTGTCATACCTCTTTTACTCGGTGCAGCTTTGGCGAGTAGAAGAATATGGGAGCGGATTTTCCTCTGGTTTGCCGTGATTTCTTGCGGTTACTACATGTTGCTAACGCAGAGTCGCGGCGGGTGGATTGCCGTGTCAGTTGGGCTGTGCTTTTTGGGGTTGAAATTGGGTCGACGCACGGTCCGCAATGTTTCGTTAAGGATGATTTTATATCTTTGTCTAATGACGAGTATTGCCGGAGAAATTGCGCTTAGAAGCACCTTTGATGAAAATGATTCAGAAGACTTTTATCGAGGGTGGAAAGGGTTAACTGAGCAGGTTGTAGAGCGTTTGGAAACGCTATCAGACGCAAAGCACATATCGATTCACCAGCGTCGTCTTATTTGGGCTGATACAGTGGATTTGATTGCAGAGCGGCCTTGGTGGGGAGTCGGTA
Organism: uncultured bacterium; assembly: GCA_964011675.1. Lineage (GTDB taxonomy): Bacteria > Latescibacterota > UBA2968 > UBA8231 > UBA8231. Next base: position 115,066 of record CAXGPR010000001.1, on the reverse strand, counting down.
TCGGAAATTATGCCATCGCGCTTCCAGTGTATCGAACTGCAGACCGGCACGAAGAGTGGATTCCTTATTTAAGGGCCCCTTTTCCATTGCGACCTAATTATGCACACAACGAATATTTAACTGTGTGGGCCGAGTCTGGCCTGTGGGCTCTGTTATCGTGGATGGCAGTATGGATAATGATCGCCATTCGAGGGTGGAAAATAGCGACTGCTTGCCGAGACGAGAGGCGCCAGATCTTACTTTGGTCGGCATTTTCGGCGTTACTTGCAGCATTCATACACGCTTGTTTTAGTTTCAACTTGCATGATCCGACCTCGTCACTGCACTTTTGGGTTTTGGTTGGTTTACTAGAAGGTCAGCGTGAAGGCGAAGTGAAGGAATGGTCGACTCCGTCATGGATGCGATCAATACCGATGTTGGGTGCGCTCGCGGCTTTTGCAGGAAGTATCTATTGGGGAGCGAGTACGCTCATGGGTGATTATTATTATTTTCAGGGTAAAAGATACTACTACGTCGCAGGCCAACCAAATCGAAGCTATCTTTCTTTTCGCAATGCTGTCGAATGGCGAGAAAAAAATGCCAAATATCAGCACATGCTGGGCTTTACAGCGCTGCATCTTGGTCGTTTGGATGAGGCTGAACAAGCGTTAGAGCGCAGTTTGCATCTGGTCCCCAATAGCCCAGAGGCGATGCGGTTGCTGGGACAGGTGTTTCAACGGCAAGACCGTGCGGAACGCGGTCTCGAACTACTGCGCCGCGCCAGCGAGTTAGAGCCTCTGCGAGACGATGGATATGAGTGGTTGGCTCGGGCGCTGAGAGAGGCGGCTCGCTTAGAGAACGATTCCGAGCGAGCTGCGACTCTGCGCGAAAGGGAAATACTTGCTTGGCGCCGAGCGCGAGCGCTTGTACCCTCCAAAGCTGATTATGTTTTGGGTTTAGGGCTGGCGCTCAGTGGGGCAGGGCGACTTAGTGAAGCCGTCAAAGCGTTAGAAGAAGCAGAACAACTTGACGCCAATAATGCCCTCATAGTGGGTAACCTCGGTGCCCTCTACCTGCAGCTTGGTCGTATAGAGCGCGCTGAAAGCTTACTCAAGCGCGCTGTCGAAGTGAATCCGCAGCGCGCGGAGTGGTGGGGTAATCTAGGACTGTTGTATCGTGCGCAAGGACAGCTGGGCCAGGCTGAAAAAGTCATACGCGAAGCCGTTGCTATGTCGCCAGAGGCGTCTATTTTACACGTGCAATTGGTTGATCTGTTGTTAAGTCAGGGAAAAACCGAACTGGCGTGGCAAGCTGTGGCCCAAGGAATGCAGCATCACCCAAGCCATGATGGTTTGTTGAAACGAGCGCAGGCGATCGCGCGTACAGCACAGAAAGGGGAGCGATGAGTCAAGAGGTTTTTCTATCGGTGGTTATACCTGTCTTTAACGAGGAGGAAAGCCTGCCGCTGCTCTGCGAGAAACTACATGCTGTGTTAGAGCGGTTGGACAAACAGTTCGAAGTCATTTTTGTCGATGACGGTAGCACTGACCGTTCGTTTAATGTGATGAGCGAACTGCAGGATGTGTATCCGGCGATTCGGGCCGTGCGCTTCCGTAGGAATTACAGGAAGGCAGCCGCTCTTGCAACTGGATTCAGCGAAGCGCGGGGGGAAGTAATCATTACAATGGATGCAGATCTGCAAGATGATCCAGAAGAGATCCCGCGCCTGTTAGCCAAATTGGAGGAAGGATGTGATCTCGTTTCGGGATGGAAAAAGAAGCGACACGATCCCATAAGTAAGACCTTTCCTTCGCGCCTTTTCAACAAGGTCACCTCTATGGTGGCAGGGATCCGCTTGCACGATTTCAACTGTGGGCTAAAAGCCTATCGGCGTGAAGTATGTGAAGACGCATTGCCTTACCTATACGGTGAGCTCTATCGCTTTCTTCCCGCGATTGCACACTGGGCGGGTTACCGGGTCGAAGAGATACCAGTGCAGCATCATCCGCGGCGTTTTGGATATTCTAAATTTGGGACTAAACGTTTACTCAATGGCTTTTTAGATCTCATGACCATAACATTTGTCGTACGTTTTATGACGACGCCTATGCATGTTTTTGGCACGCTCGGGCTGTTCTCTACCATTGCTGGATCTATCGTATGTGCCTATGTCGCGCTGCTGCGCTTCGAATTTGGTAATATACAGAATCGTCACCCTCTACTGCTGATGGGGGTTTTGCTCGTTATTGTAGGGATTCAGTTTTTCTCTACGGGGCTCCTAGGAGACATGATAGCCAGTATGAATCAACGCGGTGGTAAAATGCCACGAATTGCGGGTCGAATATAGTTTAAGTGTAAATATCAATAGTCTTATATCTTCTTGCTTCCGAGCGGCTGTCATGCCGCTCGGTTTTTTTGTGAGGGGGTAATTTTTTCTCCGGGGGAATACATTTCTGCAAATGGGTACAGTGAAAGCAATAAAAAAAGAAGAGATAATCTGGTGTTTTTTGTCTATAAACTAATTATAAACAGTCCTCTATGCGGCGCTTGTGCGAATTGTGGCATATCAATTGCTGTTAGGTAGGTAACCATAGAATTAAGGATGAGAGCGCATTCCATGTTTTTAGACAAAGTGATTTTCAACAAAACGAAAGTACCGGTGCTGAATGCTGTGCTCGACGTTACTCAGCTGAGACAGCGCGTTATTGCCAATAACATTGCCAACGTCTCGACTAAAGGATATCGCAAGCAGGACGTTCAGTTTAAAGAGTATTTGGAATCTTTTGTCCGGAAGCCTGTCGTAGAGGGTCAGGTTACCAGTGGACGCCATATGCCTATTCCCAAGCCAATTGCCCATCCCATCGTTTACGAACCGGAGACGAGTCTTAACGACTCAGGGCTCAACAACGTGGATATAGACAGAGAAATGGCCGATCTGGCAGAGAATCATTTGTTTTTTAACGTGGGACAACGACTCATTCGCGGCCAGTTTGACGGATTGAAAAAGAGCATATCTGGTCGGACAGGTTAAGGTTAGAAAGAGGATCGAATGCAAATTTTTGATGCACTTGATATAAGTTCATCTGGCCTGAGTGCTCAGCGTCGGAAATTAACGGCCATTGCCAGTAACTTAGCTAATGTCGATACGACTCGTACGGACGAAGGCGGACCTTATAAGCGCCGCCGCGTCGTCATGCTCGAAGCGCCAAAGATGACGAAGTTCTCTACTATGCTTGATCAGGCCGAAAATCGTCTGCGTGTTACAGATTTGAGGCATCGTCCCGAGGGAGAACCTCGATCGGGTGAGTTTTTTGTTGGATCTGGCGTATTGAGCCAAGAAGTACGCGAAGAGGCCGTAAAACCACGGATGGTATACGATCCGAACCACCCTGATGCGCGCGAGGACGGCATGGTTCTCTACCCAGACGTTAATACCATCACCGAAATGGTGGATATGATTGCCGCGTCAAGAGCATACGAAGCTAATATCACGGTAATGAATGCGGCCAAGGACATGGCCAATCGGGCACTCGACATCTAAGCCCAATAACCGAGGGAACGGACATGAATATCGATAGAGTCGCAAACAGAGTACCAGAGGTTGGTATTCGGCGAACGGAATCGCCTAATCGGCCTTTTGATTTGACTGTGTCTGATCGCGGCGTAGAGGGGCGCACTCAGCCCGCGCCTGAACTGACTCAGCCTGTAATCAATTCCACCCCAGAAATGCAGAGCGTACTGAGCATAGAGGAAATGCGTGCTTTGCAGGCTGCGTTTTTTACCTCCGATGAAGGGGTTACCGCTGAAGAGCCGGTAGTGCTGGTACGCACGGGGGGTATTTACAACTTGCGTGGCCAGAACGCGCAGCGTAGCGCTGGAGTCACCAGCGGCGCCATGCTTGATATCACGGGATAACGCGCTATGCATTACGCAGTTATAGCGATGCGCTTTCTGATGTCCTTATGCTTGGGGCTGAATTTACTCGATTCCGAGGTCGCTAGTGCCGATACGTATGAGGCTGGTATTCTAGACCGCAGCTATATCAGCGACATTCAGCGCCAGATTATAGGGCGTAGCGCGTATAGGCATGTGCAAGAGAAGAAACCGGTAAAGCGAGAGAAGGTGCCGCAAAAAACGGGTATAAGCGTTTACACAGACCTTATAGAAGAGTACAGTGCGCTGCACGCGGTCGATCCAAACTTAGTTATGGCCGTTGTTCAGGCAGAATCGGGTGGCAACCCCAATGCTTTATCTTCTAAAGGAGCTGCTGGTTTGATGCAGCTTATGCCAGCAACAGCAGCTGGTTTGGGTGTGGAGAACCGATTTGATCCAGAAGAGAACATCGCATCGGGGACTCGCTACTTAAGCTATTTGCTTGATCGATTCCAGTCGGTAGAAGTAGCTCTGTGGGCGTATAATGCGGGTCCAACAGCTGTTCGCCAAGGTCGTATGCCATTAGAGACGCAGGAATATGTACCGAAGGTGCTTCGCTTACGCCGGGCATACGCGACTGAGGAGCGCTAAATATGACAGTTACCATGGTGCGAGATTACTCCGGTCGGGGTGAGGTAGGCTCGCGGCGTTTACAGATAAACGACGTATCCTCGGAAATGCGTTCGGGGGGCGATGTCGAACGACCGGATTTCTCGGATTTAGTGAAAAATTTCGCTAACGATGTAAACGATTTGCAGTTACAAGCGGGGCATGCCATTGATATGTTGGCTACGGGGCAGGCCGCGGACGTGCATCAAGTTATGGTAGCAGTCGAAGAAGCGGGGATTGCCCGCGATATGATGCTCGAGATACGAAACCGAGTTCTTGAAGGATACCAAGAACTCATACGCATGCAAGTATAAGTTACTGCGGAGATGGCTTAAATGGATTTACCGACACAGGTTTCGGGAATAACCGAACGATCGCAGGCTTGGTGGGCGGAAGCGCCATCCGTGCAGAAGTATGGAGCTCTTGGAGGTGGAATCGTTGGCGTCGCCCTGATCATTTTTATGTTTTTCACTATGTCAGGTGGGAAAGATCAATGGGAAGGTCGTATTCTATACTCTAATTTAGAATTTGGGGAGTCTGCTGACATCAGTAACCGTTTGAGAACATTAGAAGTCCCGCATCGCTTAACGGCCGATGCAACGGCTATTCTCGTCCCTGAAGACCGCTACATGGAATTGCGTGTTCAACTCGCCGGCGAAGGCTATCCTAAGAGTGGACGCATCGGTTATGAGATATTTGACGAAGCGCAGTTGGCGATGACGGACTTTCTGCAAAAGGTAAACTTCCAGCGGGCACTGCAGGCCGAGATTGAGCAGACGCTGATTAACATCGAGGGCGTACGCAACGCGCGCGTGCACTTGGTTATCCCCGAACCTAGTCTCTTTACGGAAGAGCAGAATCCTGTTACGGCATCTGTGACGCTGAATTTAGATGGAAATAAAAAACTTCCAATCGAGCGTATCAACGCCATTAGCTATTTGGTCAGTGCAAGCGTCGAAGGTTTGGATCAGGGCAACGTCATTATTATAGATGGCAGCGGCAATATGCTGTCAGAGGAGCGAGATCCTCTGGTCAAGATGGCAAACAAGCAATTTGAGATGAAGCAGCAGGTTGAGCAGGCACTGGAGAGAAAAGTGCAGACGCTGATGGATCAAGTCATTGGAAAAGATCGCTCGCGTGTTCGCATTAACGCTATGCTAAACTTTGATCAGATGCAAACGCAGCGAAAGAAGGTGGAGCCCGGCGCGTCACAGGTCGTAATCAGCGAAGAGACGCAGGAGACTAGTTCGGCGGAGAAAGGCACGGAAGAGCAGGCCATACGCAACTATGAAGTGAACGAAACAATTGAGAGTATTGTTGGGTCGGTTGGTTCAGTGAAGCGACTGTCGATGGCGCTGACGATCGACAATACAAAATCTATAAGAGATCCAGAGGGTAATTATACAGAAGAATTAAGGCCAGACGCTGAGATTGATCAACTTCGAGAACTTGCAGAGCAGGCTATCGGTATAAGTGAAGAGCGGGGTGATGCCGTAACGGTGCATAAGATGGCGTTTGATAAAACGCAGGAAAACCGCGCGCGCGAGGAGGCAGAGGCACAGGAAAGCAAAGAGTTTTGGACGGATGTTGCTATAAACGTTGCAAAGATTCTCGGTATAATTGCGGCTCTGATTACGCTACGCTTTATCATTCAAGCTATTGGTCGCGGTGTAGGTGTTGAAGACGAAATCGAAGTCCTAGGTGAAGTTTCTCCGGATGTAGATGACGAAGACTTTGAGCGTCCTGAAACGCCGCACGAGATGATTCTTGGACGTGTTCAACAGATGGTTCGAGAGCGGCCTGAAGATGCTGCTAAGCTTGTGCGCACCATGTTAATGGACGACGTAAACTAGTGATAGATTTGCGTATACCTTATGTCAATTACACGAGGGGGCATTGTTCGTGTCTAAAGTGATCCGCACAGCTCGTTTTACTGGTCCCGTAGTGACGGTTGGTCAAGCGGAGCGCGATATATACGTAGAGCGATACCGAGATGGAGACCAGGGTACGGAGGGTCTCGGACTGGCAGGTATACTTGCCCAAGACGCTTCTCAGACTGTGGATTCGCTCAATGCGGAATGGGAGCGCAAGATGCAACAAGAAGTTAGTTACGTGCGCAAAGAAGGTGAGAAGCATTTTCAAGAAGCCCAAGAAGCTTGGCAGCATGAGCGTGCACAGTTACACGAACAGCGTTATGAAGAAGGCGTACGCAGCGGAGTTGAGAAGTGTGAAGCCGAGGTTAAAGAGGCGATTGATCGAATTGACGTTTTGCACCAATCGATTGAGGCGAACCGTGCGCAAATAATGCTAGAAGCCGAAATCGACGTGGTTGACTTAGTCGTGTCAATTTCACGAAAGGTTTTGGGTCTCCAGGCAGTATCTAATCCCAAGGCGTTGTTGCAGGTGGTTCGGAATGCGCTGTCTTATATGAGCGAGCGAGACAACCTGGAGATCCAAGTACATCCAGAAGATCTGGCCGTTGTTCAACGCTATGCAAACCACTGGGTTTCCAAAGTCGATAAACAGGCTGTGCTCAAGGTGCGTGAAAGTCCTCACGTTGATCGCGGGGGTTGTATGATTGAGGGAAGCGAAGAAAATATCGATGCGCGTTTAGAGAAGCAGTTGCAGACACTGCATCAGTTGTTACGTAGCGCCGTGTTTGATCAGGTGGATAAAGGGGAAGCAGAATCGAGTCATGGCGAAGAGGGGAAAAACGATGCATAGGTCCCTTTGGAAGCGGGCGATTGATCAGGCTGAGTCGCTAACGCTATATGGCAAGGTGCGCGATGTCGTTGGGCTGGTCGTCGAAGCGCTTGGGCCTGCAGACGTTGCGTTGGGTGAATTGTGTTATATCGGTGATCCGGGTAGCGATCCCGTGCGAGCAGAGGTTGTCGGTTTTCGCGGCCCTAAAGTACTACTGATGCCGCTGGGTCAGATTGAAGGTATACGGCCTGGAACCAGCGTATTTCCGGCCAGAATGTCTCTCTCTGTGCCGGTGGGACTCGGCTTACGCGGTCGCGTCTTGGATGGCTTGGGTAACCCCATTGACGGTAAGGGACCATTGCATGCTGGAGAACGCCGCAGCGTGCATGCCGAACCGCCCGATCCGTTTAGCAGACGTCGCGTTCGTCAGGCGCTGGGTACAGGAGTGCGTGCCCTAGACGGTCTTGTGAGCTGCGGTAAGGGGCAGCGTATGGGAATTTTTGCCGGTAGCGGCGTTGGTAAAAGTACGCTGATGGGGATGATCTCTCGACATTCTGAGGCGGATGTAAACGTAATTGCACTCGTTGGAGAGCGCGGTAAAGAAGTCCTAGATTTTCTCGAAGACAGCCTCGGAGAAGAGGGATTAAAACGCTCTGTTGTGGTTGTGGCGACCTCTGATCAGCCGGCATTGATACGCCTCAAAGCAGCCTTTGTGGCCACTGCGATTGCCGAGTATTTCCGCGATGCCGGTAAGGACGTGATTTTGATGATGGATTCGCTGACTCGCGTGGCGATGGCGCAGCGCGAAATTGGTCTGGCCGCCGGCGAGCCGCCCACTACGCGAGGCTACACTCCATCCGTATTTGCGCTGTTGCCTCGGCTTTTAGAACGGGCTGGTATGACAAGTCGCGGAAGTATAACGGGTTTTTATACCGTCCTTGTAGAAGGAGACGATATGGATGAGCCTATTGCCGACGCATCGCGCGCTATTCTCGATGGACACCTTGTGCTGTCTCGACGTTTGGCTTCTCGCGGACACTATCCTCCTATAGATGTGATGGAAAGCGTCAGTCGAGTAATGAAAGACGTTGCGAGCGAGGCCCACTGGGATCGTTCTATAGAAGTTAAATCTATGATGGCCGCTTATGCCGAAGCAGAAGATTTGATCAACATAGGTGCCTATGCAAGAGGTAGTAATCCAAATATCGATAGGTCGCTACAGTTTGTTGATCCGATTAATGACTATTTGCGTCAGGGACTTGAGCGAAGCCTTCCGTCGGAAGGATTTGATCACAACGTGCGCCAGTTGATGGGCATTATGGCAGAGCCCGCCGCAGAGGCGGGAACTTGATTCGTTGAAACGCTTTACGTTTCGCTTTCAGCGTATACTAGATATGAAAGAGCTTATGGAAGATGCTCGGCGTGCAGAACTGGGAGAGGTGACGTCTGTGCTCAATCGCGAAACAGAACAGCTTTCGGCGCTATTTCAGACGCAGGCTACATACCGTAATATGGGCGGTTTACCTATTAACCAGCGCGTCGATGCAGACCTTTTAGGTGTAAGCGCTCGTTATACAGAGCGCTTAAAGGGCGAAATACATGAGCAGATAGAACATGTAGAAAAGATAGAGGCAGTCGTCGAAGACAAACGGCAAAAGTTGTTAGAAGCTACACGTGAGCGTCGAGTATATGAAATATTAAAAGAGCGCGCCGAGGAAGCACATCGGCGCGAGGCTAATCGCCAAGAAAGGATGCAACTGGACGAAGTGGGTGAACAGCTTTACGCGCGTCGAGGGAGTGATCGTGTAGAGATCGAGGCAAAGGAGCTTCGCGATGCTTGAGTTAGTGGGAGGTGACACCTCTCTTTCAAAAGGTAATTTTTCCGATAAATCGATACCAGATAAGTCGCTTGGTTTAGATTTTGCTAATCTACTGCAGGAAGCTCAATTTGAGCAGGAATCAGCTCAGACTGAGCATCGTTCTTCGAGGTCTTATGGGTTTGCTGAGCAGGGCCCGGAGAGAGCAGAGACATCAGAGGAGGATTCGTCTCTGCTTGATAAAGGCGAAGAGGTGCTGGAAAAAAAGAAGGTGTCTGAGGAAGAAAATGCCGGCACTCCTTCCGGAGTTACACGCGCAGACCGTCCGAGTGAAGAACAGCAAGAAAGTGAAGGTGAGGACGATATGAAGGCGATTGAAGTCGCTGCGGAAGATGCGAGTTGGTTTGACGAGGAAACCGGAAACACTCAAGAAAACGTCGAAGCGTTTGCTATGGACACAGCTGATTTTGAAGCTGTAGAGGCAGAGATAGAAGCCCCGCTAGTTCAAACCAATGGGGTGGGAGCGAACCACAATCCACTCGAATTACTGAACGCGTCTGAAATAATGGATCCAGATCTGTCTATACAGAAAGGCGTTGAGCAGATTGCAACGCGTATAACGCAGGCCGCTAATGGTCAGGCTGCTGTTATGGAAGAGATGGCTGAAACCGTTCTGCCGCAAGTTATTCGCAGCGTTGCATCGATTGTGCGTGCAGGAGGGGCGGAGATGCGATTACAGCTTCAACCTGCTGATTTAGGTGAAATAGAGTTGCGTGTGCGGACTGCTGAAGCTGCCGTTCGAGGTGAACTGGTCGTGAGTAATCCAGAAGTTAAACAGCTACTTGAACAAAATTTAGGCCGACTGCGTGATGCGCTTGCACAGCAGGGGTTAGACTTAGAAGGATTCAGCGTTGATGTCGGAGGACAGTCTGCTTTTAACGAAAGCCGAGAAGAATTTGGTCATCAGACTTCTTCGGATGCCCGTGCACAAAGGAATGAAGTGGCTGAGGTTGTGCCCGCTTCTTCTGCAGTGCGTATGCCAGATAGTGGCGATGTAGATTTTACCGCCTAAGGGGATACTGTAACCATGAATATTAGCAGCATTATCAGCCCACAGAACAAGCCGTCGCAGACGGGGGATGGATCGCGCGCTCAGTTAGGGAAGGACGATTTTCTACAACTGCTGACGATGCAGCTCCGCTATCAGGATCCATTGAATCCGCTCGAAAACACGGAATTCATTGCTCAGATGGCGCAGTTTACCTCGCTTGAGCAACTTCAAAATATAAACCAGACTCTGACTACTAGCCAAGACAAAGACGGCAACTTACAGACTGCCTTTGCGAATAATTTGGTTACTTCTTTAGTGGGTAAAGATGTAGAGGTTGCAACAGATCAGGTTGAATTCTATGGAAAAGATACAGAGGTCAACTTTGGTTTGGGTATGGGCGCACGTCAGGCTACTATGAGCATTCTTGACGCTCGTGGGCAGCTAGTGCGTGAGTTTGAGCTCGATGTAACGCAGGCTCATGGAAGCGTCCAGTGGGATGGGTATAGTGAAGATGGCCGCCGGGTTCCCGAGGGGGCATATCGCGTTGCCGTAACTGCTGAGGGAATTGGTGGAGCTCCGGTTGCTGCGGAAGCCCTACAGCGTGTGCGTGTAGAGGCAATTCGCTACGGGGAAGATGAATCGTATTTGTGGGCAGGGGGACGTGAATTGACGCTGAGTGACGTGCGCGGCGTGCTGGCAGGGTCAAATTGATAAATACACTGGTGCCATATGGCGCTGGAGTGCGGTCTAGGGAATGGATTGCACGGCCATGATCGGTTCACTCTGGACGAGTATAGCAGCCGACTCTAGCCCAAATATAGAGGGATAAATGCTGGACTCAATTTACATAGGTATTACGGGCGTCAGTAGCCATCAGACGCGTATGAACGTGATTAGTAACAATATATCCAACGTAAATACGACTGGATATAAGGGAGAGCGCGCCAATTTTTCCGAAGTTATGAGTCGGACACTATCCGGTGGTGGACCACAGCGCGCGCAGATTTCTGCTACAAATCCGAGTCAGTCGGGTCTGGGCGTTGGCATCGGTAGCATTGATACGGTTCAACAGCAGGGAACGCTGCAGATGACAGGCATCGAAACGGATTTGGCGATTGACGGTGAGGGCTACTTTGTCGTCAGTGACGGCGACCAGCGTTTGTTTACGCGAGATGGCACGTTTGCCTTTGATACAAATGGCAGACTCTACGATCCCGGAACTGGGCTAGCCGTACAGGGCAACTTGGCCAACGCAGACGGCACGTTTAACTCGGAAGTGGACGATCTAATTATACCGCTGGATCGCGAGTCGGAAGCGATTGCGACAACGACGATTCGCATTTCTGGGAACTTAGATTCTAGCGGTAGCGGTAGCGGTGCGCCCGTTTGGACCGGCAACACGTCGTTTGGTTTGCCCGCTCGGTTAACAAGTAACCCGAATCCTGGATTTCCTCTTGATTTGACTGATTTGGACGATGGAGGCCTGATGGTTCGCATTACATCAGGCACGGAAGCGACGGAGAGCATGTTGAATATTCCAGCCAAGTCCTACGAAGATCGTCTTGAACTCGTAGCAGAACTCAATTCGCAAATTAGCGTCAATGGCGCCCTAAAAAACAAAGTTCTCTTTAAGACTAACGATTTAGGTGAACTGATTCTGCGCTCCGTGGAAGGGGGAGATCAAGTTTCCATCGAGATGGACAACGCCGACCCGAATGTTAATGTAGCCTCTCGGTTCGGCTTTAATGCGGGAACGGTAGGAACAGGCGTTCGCGCTTCTGATACGGATGCACTCAACGATTTGGCTAACATTGGAGCAGATCTGACGAATGGAGACGTAATTCGCTTTACGGGTGTTAAGCCGAACGGAGAGCGCTTTGATGGCAGTTTCACTTATGAAGAAGAGGTTAGTGACGGGGCAGACCAACTCTTCGCGGCAGTTAGCAACGTATACGGTAGCGTAAATGCCGGAATCGATCCTGAGACGGGGAAGTTTATTTTGACCGATATCAATACACAGGATCGCATCGTGGGTTTTGAGATCAACTTTTCTTTACTCGATTCGGGCATTGGGTCGGGAATTTATGGAGATCAACCGCCCTTTGAGTTTAGCACAAACACGCAGGTGTTTGACGAGCAAGGTAATCCGCATTCGCTTACGTTGAATTTTACTAAGGGCATTGTCGACAACGAATGGAGTTGGGTTGCTACCGTCGATGGGATTACGCCAGCAGCTGGTAACAACGGAACAGTGGTGTTTAACGAAGACGGCACGCTTCGTACGTTTGAATCCGCAGATCAGTCTCCTATTGTATTCCAACCCGGCGAGGGCACACCGGAGATGAGTATCGAGATTGGCGCCGATAGCACAGACCGCTTGGGCGGCTTGACCCAGTTTGTTGCTGATTCTTCTGTGTCGGTTCGCGAGCAGGATGGACGCACGTCCGGTTCACTCGTGTCCGTTAGCTTTCAGCCGGATGGTAACATCCTCGGTCTATTTAGTAACGGAACGTCTGAGAATATGGGGCGAGTTTCGCTGGCATCGTTTGGCAATGTCGATGGCCTGATGCGTCAGGGAGGCAATATGTTTGTCCAGACCGAGGCGTCTGGTGAAGCAGTTATAGGGGCAGCGGAAAGCACTGTTCAAGGAAGTATTCGCTCCGGACAGATCGAGATGTCCAACGTCGATCTGGCTGCGGAGTTCACTAATATGATCGTCACACAGCGCGGTTTCCAAGCGAGCGCGCGCAGTATAACCACTTCTGATGAGCTGTTGACCGAAGTGGTCAATTTAAAGCGGTAAGTTATATTTGACGCATGATTCGTAAAACCATTGATGCTGAGGTAGCGTAGTGATTAAATTGACTCGTCTAAACCAGAGCGAAGTCGTTGTAAATGTCGAAATGATAGAATTTGTTGAAGAAACCCCAGATACGTTGATCTCGCTTATTTCAGGTAAGAAAGTGTTGGTGACTGAGCCGGTCGATTTGGTTGTTAATCGCGTCATAGAATACAAAAAGACGTGCAATAAGCCGTTGTTTAGCGGAACCTAATAGGGGCGGATAGTAAAATGGACATAGCAACTGTCATTGGGATACTTGGCGCATTTTTGCTGATTGTCGTGGCAATAAACCAGGGGGGAGATCTCTTAACTTTTGCTGACACAGTGTCGTTTCTTATTGTTGTCTTGGGTACAGTAGCTGTGACTCTAGCAGCTAACCCGCTGCCCAAATTCATAGGGAGCTTTTCCGTCTATTTTAAGGCGATTTTTGTCGATGCAAAATCTCCCCACGAACTAATTGATAAAATTGTTGGTTTTGCGGAAACGGCCCGCCGAGAAGGGATTCTAGCGTTGGAATCGGCCGCAGCAGATGCCAACGACGAATTTCTCAGCGGAGGAATTCAACTCGCCGTAGACGGCACGGAGCCCGATCTCATTACGGATATTTTAGAAACCGAATTGCAATATATTGAAGAGCGGCACCTCGAGGCAGCCGAACTGATGGAGGGCTGCGCGGAAATGGCTCCGGCGCTAGGTATGATCGGCACGCTTGTGGGTTTGGTGAACATGCTTGGGGCCTTGGAGGATCCTGCAGCGATTGGTCCGGCTATGGCTGTCGCTCTGTTGACGACCCTGTATGGTGCGGTCATTGCTAACGTCCTATTTGCTCCAATTGCAAAAAAGCTCAAGATCTATTCAAAGGAAGAATCTCTTAGTAAGCGAATGATTATAGAGGGGATTATTGCGATTCAGCAGGGAGACAACCCGCGGATCGTTGAGCGTAAGCTCTCTGTTTTTCTACCTCCTTCAATGCGTGGATCCGGTGAAGAGGGAAGCTAGGCTATGGCCAAGCAGCAAAAATGCCCACCATGTCCCAAAGGTCTGCCGGGATGGTTGCAAACCTTTGGCGACCTCATGTCGCTTCTACTGTGCTTTTTTGTTTTGTTGCTGTCTTTTTCGACTATGAAGAAAGAAGACTTTGAAAAGGCAGTAGGTTCGCTTCAAGGAGCGCTCGGTGTGCTGCCTGGAGAGCCTATTCTTTCTTCGCCGATCAAGCTAGAAGTGCCTATAGTGCGCGGAGATTTAACCGAGGCAAGGCCGACGCTAAAAGATGCAAAGTCTGAATTAGAAAAGCAGGTCGAGGCAGAAGGACAACAGCAAAACGTCGAGATTATTGAGTCGGAAGATGGTATCACGATACGTATTAAAGACAATGCGGTCTTTTCCAGCGGTGATGCGAAAATCAAGAGTGATATCTTGCCAATGCTCAATAAAATTGGTGGTGTATTGGCTCGTTTGCCCAATACCATAGAGATTGGAGGTCACACCGATGACTTGCCTATTAAAAACGATGAATTTCCCAATAACCACTGGTTGTCTAGTGCCCGAGCATTAGGAGTACTCGACGTGTTTCAAAACGAAGTTGGGATAGCAGCCGAACGTATGACGGCGATTGGTCATGGTGAATTTAAGCCGATAGTAGATAACGATACCGAAGAGAATAGGGCGTTAAACCGCCGCGTAGAAATTAAAGTTCGGCATCGTCAACAAAGCGAAGAATCCTCGCCTGGGCTCGTCCGACAGTTGCTTCGAGATGCAGATGTAGGCGTCGAAGGCGAAGAGTAACAGGAGGATATTTTTTTATGGCTGAAGAAGCAGCAGAAGAAAATGAAAGTGGAGGCGGTGACGGCGGAGGCGTGCTAAAAAAGTGGGGTCCCCTAGCGGCCATCGTTATGCTCGCCCAAGCTATCATAGCGTTTGTACTTATTGAATTTGTTCTCCAAGACAACATGCCTGAGGAGACGCCAGAGCCGCTCATCCCGGAACATGAAAGTGTGGAAATTCGCCAGATTCCAAATAAAAAAGAAGAGGTTTCAAATCGTTTACCCTACATTTACGAATCGAAGAAACTTCAAACAATAACTGCAAACCCAGCGGGTACGAATTCGGAGCGCTTTGTCGTACTCAGCGTTCAGTTGGGTTTAGAAGCTTACAATACGGAGGAATCTCCGCCTGATGACGACATAACGGACGCCTTGAAAGACAACGCAGAAGTCTTAGCAAGAATAGCTCTATATGACTTGAAGATAAAGGCACTGATCACAAGCATCATCCGTGGGAAGACTGTGGACGAACTTGATGCGCAGTTTCAGAACGAATTGGAAAGCGAAATGCGCGATGTCCTGAACAGGGAAATCTTCGATCGTCTCTTTAAGTTAGATGATGAGAATAAAACTAAAGTGAGAATACTCGAAGTTAACATATCGGATATCATCATTCAGTGATGGTAACTCGAGGTTGGTGAGGAGTCAGAGATGGCCGACGTACTGTCCCAAGGTGAAATAGATGCATTGCTTTCGGCAACCGATGGGAATGAGGGCGAGATTGAAGACGATAAGGGAAGTGGGTCGTTTGATGATGCGTCTTCGCAGCGCATCATAACGCCCTACGACTTTAAGCATCCAGCGCGCGTAAATAAAGATCAGATACGCACGTTAGAAAGTTTACACGATAACCTTGCTCGTCTACTTACCTCAACGTTTTCTGGTGTTATGCGCGCCGTGGTAGACGTAGAAACGGCTTTTGTGGATCAGACAACTTATGCAGAGTTCATAATGAGTCTATCAAACCCTTCATGTTCGTATCAGTTTACGTTTGGTCAGACCAACGGCAAGGCTGTTATAGACTTTGCCATGCCGGTTATTTTTGCGATTGTAGACCGGATTTTTGGGGGTAAAGGTTCGTCTCAGGGCGTTGAAGCCCGTCAGCTAACGCCCATTGAAATGGGCGTAGTAAACCGCATTGTTAAACGCGTCGTAGGAGATCTTGAGGCGACGTGGGATCCGATATTGCATGTAGAAGTTTCAGACGTCGAGTTAGAAACCAATCCGGAGTTTATGCAGATTACCGCGCCTTCGGAAACTGTCATTCTTCTGGCGTTTGAAGTAAACTCTACAAATGCATCCGGTCTCGTCAGTCTATGCTATCCTTTCTTTACGTTGGAGCCTATTCTTCCTCGCTTGGGGCAGCAGTCATATGTGCGAACAAATAGCATTAATCAGGAAGAATTGCTACGGCTCAACAATCTGCGTTTGCAAAAGACTTTTATGCAGATACGCGCCGAATTGGCTCGAGGGATGACGTCATTTCGAACTTTACAGGATTTGCAGGTTGGCGATGTACTCACTATGGATACGCGCATAAACGAACCGACGGTTATTTACGTCCGCGATGAGCCGAAGTTTATTGGACGTCCTGGAAGGTTGGGACGTCATAATGCAGTTCAAATTACCGAATATATCAATCCGGAAAACGAAGTATTGTTTAAAAATAAGAGTACGCCGATAACGATTGATTAAGTGTTTTCGCTCACTTAGTCCTTGGAGATAGCGACAATGGCTGAAGAAGAAGAAGAAGTATCCGGAGAAGATCTCGATGTGTTAGCTGATGCCGTTGGTGGAGGCGAAGGAGGAGAAGATCTAGATCCCCTTGCCGGAGAGATGCTGAATGTGATGGAAGAAGGAGGCGACGGTGCAGATGCAGGTTCGCAGGAGGATGTGGACCGCATTATGGAAATGGAAATGCTCAAAGCGATGGAAGATGGTAGTAGCGACGGCGGCGATTTTTCCAGTGCGACGGCAGGTGGTGGTGGAGCTGCCATGGGTATTCCTGCTAATATCGCGCGTCTCATGGATGTCAATCTCAGCGTTTCAATTGAACTCGGCCGAACGAGGGAGACACTCGAAAATGTTATGCGTCTTGGCGAGCAATCTTTAGTAGAACTAGATAAACAGGTGGGAGATCCGGTTGACATTATGGTCAACGGTAAACTCTTCGCGCGTGGGGAAGTGGTGACAGTAGCGGAAAACTTTGGAGTGCGCATAACCGAGATTATGGGAAGCGTGAACGAGCTATAGAGGCCAAATCTCTTTGCAAAAAGAAGTAATTTCCTTAAGGAGGGAAATTACTTCCGAAGGGGCCAGATAAGAGGTGTGGCTTTCTTTTTTGTATTAAGTGTATAAAAAACAAAACTTTAAATGTGTATAGATGCATTAAATAATGCATCTTTTTTCTTAAAGGAGGCCAATGGGGCCTCCTTTTTTTGTGACGGGTGAGGTGGCATACATGTTGCTCGAAAGAGTGTGGGTAACACTTGAGAGCGAGGAAGATGAAACAGCGAATATGTTGTAAATGGCAAATACTCTTAGGAGTGTTTTTTGCAGTTGCTTGTTGGGGCCAAGTCGTCAGGGCCGACGTAGGTGTTGTAGCATCAGGATGGCAGGCCGTTGCCGCAGATAGTGCTCGTTCCGCTGTGCAAGGTCTCTCGATTGGGGCTACGTCTACCTCAGAGCAGACCGCCGATGAACCTCTTTTCGCGGAAGGGGACTCATATGTAGCACAGGCCAGCAGCGGCGCGGAAGACGATGGAGATATATGGAGCATTTCAATGCGTTTAGGCTTTGGTTTGGCATTGGTAGTGCTTCTGGCATGGGGTGCTGCTCATCTGCTCCGAAAGAGCACGCTCGGTAAGCAACTTGGGGCGGACAATACGTTGATACGCGTAGCTGAACGTGCCTATCTAGGTCCCAAAAAAGCGGTTTTTTTAGTGGAGATCGGCGGGCGAGCGCTAGCTTTGGGCGTTACCGACGACCGCATCACTACGCTGGCTGAATGGACGGCGGGCGAGCTAGACCTCACCCCTAAGCCTTCTGTACCATCACCCTTTGCCAATCAGCTGAAAAATGTGTTGGGTAAAACGGTAGGAGATAGTACATGAGAACTCCACTGAACTTGGGTTCCCTCTCCCGTTGGGTGGGTATGCTCATTTTTTTGTATGTGATAATGTCGGCCGAGAGTGCATTCGCACAGGGTTTGCCCAAGATTAGTCTACAGGTTGAAGATGCTCAAGAAGGTGGAGATGCAGCCGTTTCGCTGCAAATCATTTTCCTTTTGACTATTCTTTCCTTAGCACCCTCTATTTTGATAATGATGACCTCATTTACGCGGATCGTCGTTGTGCTATCTTTTTTGCGCACTGCAATCGGCACGCAGCAGATGCCGCCCAATCAACTGCTAATCGGGCTGTCTCTCTTTATCACTTTTTTTGTTATGTCGCCCGTATGGGATCGTGTCAACGACGAAGCTATTCAGCCACTAGTCGCCGATGAAATTCCATATAAGGTGGCACTCGATCGCGGTATGGAGCCTATTCGCGAGTTTATGCTCAAGCAGACGCGGCAAAAAGACATGGCGCTCTTTGTTCGCATGGCGCGTATCCCTCAGCCGCGTAATCGATCGGAGATACCCAATTCCGTTCTCATCCCCAGCTTCATCATAAGTGAACTTCGTACAGCATTTCAGATAGGTTTCATTCTTTTTATTCCCTTTCTCGTTATTGATCTTGTTGTTTCTAGCATTCTTCTCTCAATGGGTATGATGATGTTGCCGCCCATAATGGTTTCACTTCCGTTTAAAATTTTACTTTTTGTGCTAGTCGATGGGTGGAATTTGCTAATGAATTCTTTGGTAAAGAGCTTTAACTGAGAAAGGGAGAAGATGACGCCAGAATACGCAATAAAACTGGGGCAGGATACGTTAATGATAGTGCTCATCGTGGCGGGGCCCACGTTATTGGTGGCACTCGTTGTGGGTTTAGTTGTTAGCATATTTCAGGCTGTTACACAGATTCACGAAATGACACTCACATTTATTCCTAAAATTCTCTCTGTAGGTGTTGTATTGTCCCTGCTTTTGCCTTGGACTATTCGACGTATGATTGAGTTTACTACTACTTTAATAAGCAGCATTCCAACTGTTATCGGATAGGTAATTTCTTGTGGCTTACTGGCTCGATCAATTCCACGTCTTTTTACTGGTTTTGCTGCGCGTTAGTGCGCTGATAGTCGTTGCGCCGATATTTGGTCATAGACTCTTTCTGGCACGGGCTAAAGTTGGTATGGCATTTATGATTTCGGTGGTCATATTTCCTTCGGTTGCAGACTCGACCCTGGATCTTCCAGAAGGATTTTTCCCCTATGCCTTAATTCTGATTCGAGAAGTGCTTATGGGCGCAGTGCTGGGATTTTCAGTATTGCTAATATTTATCGGAGTTCAGTTTGCTGGACAGTTAGCGGGTTTGCAGATGGGCTTTGGTATAGTCAACGTAATCGATCCACAGTCAAATGATCAGGTGTCAATTATCGGTCAGTTTCTCAATATCCTAGCGGTCTTACTCATTCTTTCTCTCGACGGTCATCATATCATTCTTAATGGATTGATGGCCAGTTTTGAGGCCGTTCCGTTGGGCGGCGTTGTATTTAAGGTTCCAGTTGCTGAGAAATTAATCGAGTTGGCTAATGAAGTTTTTATCGTAGCCATAAAAATAAGTGCGCCGATTATGATTTCCTTATTTCTCGTTTCGGTTGCTATGGGCGTGCTGGCTCGCACCGTGCCACAAATGAATGTTTTTATCGTGGGGTTTCCCGTACAGTTGGCAGTAGGGCTTTTTGTAATGGTTTCTTCTTTGCCACTTTTTCGCATTATGCTCGAAAAGTCTCTTCAGGTTTTAGAGCGCGACTTTTTTGCCTTAATCGATTTTTTTGCATGATAAAGGTATTCAATGGCTGAGGAATCTTTTCAGGAAAAAACAGAACAGGCTACGCCGAAGCGGCGCGAGGATGCGCGGCGTAAAGGACAGGTTGCCCGAAGTAGTGAACTGAGTTCCATTGCGATTCTTGCGACAGGATTATTAGCTCTTTCGGGTTTGGGCCCATATATGCTTGATCAGCTTGGTGTTTTTATGATCGATGCTCTGACCAATGGGGTGAAAGTCGAAATAAATTCTACCAACCTTTATTTGCATACAGGCTCTTGGGTATTGGGATACGCCCGTATTATCGTACCAATTGTTGCTCTACTTGTTGTTGCCGCACTAGCGGTAAACTACGCTCAAGTTGGTGTGCTTTTTACCCTTCAACCGCTTACGCCGAAGGCGGAGCGTATTAGTCCTTTCAGCGGTATCAAACGCATTTTCTCTAGTAAGGGTCTAGTCGAATTAGCTAAGAGCCTCTTTAAGATTGGGGCCGTAGTTTATGTGACCTATTTGACCATATCAGCCGACATAAATAATCTCGTTTCCTACATGGATATGGGCGTTGGTCAGATCTTTACGCTGAGTGGAGATATTATCCTCACACTGGCCTTCCGGATTATACTCTTGCTGCTTATAATGGCCATTCTCGACTATTCTTTTCAGCGCTGGGATTACGAAAAAAATCTCCGCATGACGCGTCAGGAAGTGCGAGAAGAGGTCAAACAGCAGGAAGGCGATCCCATGGTGCGTTCGCGTGTGCGCAATCTACAGCGCGAGATGTCACAACAGCGCATGATGGATGATGTGATGACAGCCGATGTCGTTGTGACGAATCCGACCCACGTTGCCGTTGCACTTAAATATGACATGGAAAATATGCCCGCTCCTCTCGTTGTGGCCAAAGGTCAGCGACTGGTCGCACAGCGTATTAAGGAAGTAGCCCGTGATGCAGGTATTCCCTTGGTAGAGAACAAGCCGTTAGCTCGTGCACTGTTCAAAGTTGTGCAGATTGGCGACGAAATACCAGAGGATTTATTTAAAGCCGTTGCGCAGGTTCTCGCCTTTGTTTTTCAGCTTAAACGCGGTAATGAGGGGAGTCGTCTCTAATGAAAGTAGGGGGAAAGCGTCGTGCGTAGATGGATAAAGATGCTTGCTCAGCATACCGACGTACTTGTGGCGATCGGCGTGATAACGATCTTGGCCGTTATGATCGTTCCGTTGCCCACGTTTATTCTCGACTTTTTGCTGACATTCAATATCAGCTTGGCTCTGCTTGTCCTTATGCTGACGATTTATATCACCGCGCCCTTAGAGCTGTCGGTATTTCCTGGCTTGTTGTTGGTTCTCACGCTTTTTCGACTGTCGCTAAATGTCGCTTCCACTCGTCTGATTCTTAGTGAAGCAGATGCGGGGCGTTTAATAGAGGCTTTTGGTGATGTCGTTGTGCGCGGTAATTTTGTACTCGGTTTCATAATATTTATCATCGTGATCATCATACAATTTGTCGTCATTACCAAAGGCGCTGGGCGCGTTGCCGAAGTGGCTGCGCGTTTTACCTTGGACGCAATGCCGGGTAAGCAGATGGCTATTGATGCAGATTTGAATGCTGGCTTGATAGACGAGCAGCAAGCAAAACAGCGTCGCGAAGATATATCACGCGAGGCCGATTTTTACGGTGCGATGGACGGTGCTAGTAAGTTTGTTCGTGGTGATGCCGTAGCCGGCATCCTGATTACGATTGTTAATATCATTGGCGGATTTGCCATCGGTGTTCTGCAACGCGACCTCAGTTTAGCAGAGGCACTGCAGACTTATACCTTGCTCACGGTAGGAGACGGGTTAGTCACGCAGATTCCCGCTCTTATTACGTCTACTGCAGCAGGTATTATCGTTACGCGTGCCACCAGTGATGGAAACATGGGTTCAGATATTAACCAGCAGCTGACGGGACGTCCGCAGGCGGGACTAATTGCTGGAACGATGCTGCTGTTTATGGGGCTGATTCCCGGCTTGCCTACGTGGCCGTTTGCAGCTATCGGATCATTGCTCATCGGGGTTTCGCTGTTAGTGCGCAAGCGTAAGCAAGACCAGAAGGCTGTGGAAGCGGAAGCAGAAACGCATGCAGATCAGACTGAGGAACGCCCCGAAGATTATTTGCGCGTAGATCAATTAGAAGTGCAGGTTGGATATCAGCTAGTGCCCCTCGTTGATGCAAATCAGGGGGGAGATCTCATCGAGCGTATCATGCAAATTCGTAAAGTAGCGGCGATGGATATGGGGTATGTGGCGCCGCCCGTGCGCGTCCGCGATAGTACGGAACTGCCGCCTACTGCCTACCAGATACGCGTGAAGGGTAATCCAGTTGCGAGCGGAGAATTACAGGCTAAGCAGCTCATGGCGATTGATCCAGGTTTTGCCGAAGGTGAGATAGATGGTTCACAGGCAATTGACCCGGTCTTTGGCTTGCCGGCTCGTTGGATCGTACCGGCACTTCGCGAGAAAGCCGAATTGCTGGGATACAATGTGGTAGAGCCCGTGGCCGTGTTGGCCACTCATTTGACCGAGGTAATTAATAACTACGCTCATGAGCTTCTTGGTCGACAGGAGACGCAGCATTTACTGGATGAGCTCAAGCAGACTTCTCCTAGCATAGTCGAGGAGCTCGTACCGGACTCTGAGGCTGTTGGCAAGCTACAGCGCGTTTTGCAAAATCTGCTTTTTGAGCGTGTGCCTATTCGAGATTTGCGCACTATACTTGAAGTATTATCTGAGCACAGCCGCATCGATGACGTTGAAGTGCTCAGCGAGTATGTTCGGACAGCGCTACGTCGTTCGATTTGTAATGCGTTACTTAAAGAAGCGCCTGATAACGCTATTGCAGTCTTAACTATTGACGGCGGAGTTGAACAGCTCGTAGTAGAGGCGGTACAGAGTTCGCCTGCTGGTATCGTCGTTGCCGTTGCACCTGATGTAGCCAATGAAATTTTTGTTGGTTTGACGGAGTTAGTGGACCAAATGGTGGCTAACGGACAGCAGCCTGTAGTGCTGGCTGCGCCGCAAACCCGCCTTGCATTTCGCAAGCTGACGGCTGCTAACTTTCCCATGCTTCACGTGCTGTCATATAACGAAATTGCGCCCGATGTAGAGGTTACATCTGTGGGTATTATCACATTGAATGCATATGAAGATCCGCAAATACATAGCCCGGAATATGCCGGAGGCTCTGCAGCAAGTACGAGATGATCTCGGCGAGCAGGCCGTTATTCTAAATACGCGCCAGATTCGCCGAAATAATCGCTTTAATACTGGCGAGGATGCGCGAGTTGAGGTTATGGCCGCACTTGATGATAGCGCGGCGCCAGCCAGAAAGCAGGTACAGCCCGCAGTTCGACCTTCTGCTGGTGTATCGCGACTCGCTGCACATCGATACGGAGCACACAGCGTTGTAAAAGACCCCGTGGACTCTTTACCGCCTTCTGATGCTGAGTCTGTGATAGAGGTGCCTTCCCAAGAAGAAGATCACGGCGTCGGGGATGCCGGTGTGCAAGGTGCAAAAGATCTCAAGCGTGTTATGCGTCAGCTACGCTATATGCAGGAAACGCTAGCGCGTGTGGAAAGACAAGGGAAAGCATCTACATTGGTTATGACAGATGCGCTGAGCCGGTTAATTGAGCGACTGCGGAACATGGGAGTTGCGTCTTCGTTGGTTGAAAATATTTCAGCTGGTGCATTGCGTGCCCTTAGCGGTGATGCACTAGAGGATCGCGAGCAGATAGGAGACTGGATTGCTGGTAGTATTGCAGAAAGTATACCCGCATGTCAGCACATTCGAATTGGTAAAAAACGTAAGGTGATCGGCTTTTTTGGTGCCTCCGGAGCTGGTAAAACAACGGCCGTGGCTAAGATAGCTGCGGGTTTTGCACTAAAGAGAAAAGAAAAAATCGTCTTAGTAACAGCTGATGACCGTCGCGTAGGGGGATTAGATCAGGCCAAGGCATTTGCACATATCATAGGTGTCGATTTGGAAACGGCCTATTCGGAAGAGGACATAGCTTCTGTGGTCGATCGACATCAGCAGGCTCAGCTAATTTTAATTGATGTCCCCGGATGTGGGCCGAATGATCAAGCCGAGTGTGAACGTCAGCATCGTCTTTTTACTGCAGCAGGTGTTCAAGAAGTCCACGTAGTAATTGATGCACTCAATGGGTATGAACATGCACTCGATATTGTGGAAGCCAGCCGTATTTTTGGGGTGCGTCGTCTGCTGTTTACCAAAGTAGATGAAGTCGTTCGTCCTGGAGCAATGCTTAGCACGGTCATGCAGAGCGAATTACCCCCTTCCTACATGACTGTAGGGGAGCAGGTGCCAGGCGAGATAGAGGCTGGCGATATGAATAAGATTGTAGCGCAGATTTTAGGACGTGTTCCCGAAAGACAGAACACATAATGGGAGAGAAGATGGGTCAGACTTTGGCGGTAACTAGCGGCAAAGGAGGCGTGGGTAAGAGTTGCATCGCGGTGAACTTGGCTGTAGCTATGGCTCGGATGGGGCGACCCACGCTTTTGGTAGATGCCGACTTTGGTTTGGGCAACAGTGCGCTGCTTCTGGGATGTGGAGTAGAAAATAGCATAGAACATGTTCTGCGCGGCGAGTGCCGTGCTGAAGAAGTGGCGGTTGAAGGGCCTGAGGGACTAGTTTTGCTTCCGGCTTCGGCTAGTGGACAACATGCTGGATGGGAATTAGGGCCGGGAGTGGGAGATATTCGTGCAGATCTGAGTTCTTTCGAAGCGCAGTTTGATTATGTCATCGTAGATACCGGGGCTGGATTAGTACCCAAGACGATTGAGGCAGCTGTAGCAGTTCAACGAATGGTATTGGTCGCTACGCCCGAACCTACCGCTATTGCCGACTCATATGCAACTATGAAAGCTCTGCTTGTAGAGCGGTCTGATATGGCAGTGCACCTGGTGATAAATATGGCAGAATCACAGTCCGAAGCGGAGGAATTGCAGGATAAGTTCGCCGAACTTACAGTACGATTTCTAGGGGCGCAGATTGACAATCGGGGTTATATTCCATTTGATCGGTATGTTCGAGAAGCCGCTAAAAGACAGGTGCCCTTTGCGCAGATTGATCCGCCCTCCCCCGCAGCGGAAGCGATCGAAAAGCTGGCTCTTTGGTTTGATAATAATAAGCTCGAAAGTCGATCTGCTGGCTTTTTCGATAGCGTGTTGGGATGGGAAGACGCGGACTGGAAAACACAGGTGAAAGTAAGTTCATGAGTTCTAAAAATACGTCGGCAGTTAGTGCAAAAAAGAAATACTCTCAGCAGCAGACTGTTCAAAGTGTGCCTGGGGGCGAAGACACGCGAAAAGAACTGGTTGAATATCTGTCGTTGGTAAAGTATATCGCCGGTCGTCTGGCCATTGGTTTACCTCGTTCTGTAGAGATGGATGATTTAATCAATGCAGGCGTTGTTGGGTTAATAGAGGCTTACAGTAACTTTGATACGGGTAAAGGTGTAAAGTTTGAAACCTATGCATCTTTGCGTATTCGCGGGTCGATCTTAGACGAACTACGTGGTATGGACTGGGTACCTCGTTCGACACGCGCTCGGTCTCGTGAGGTTGAGCGTACCTTGTCAAAACTCGAGGGCGAATTGGGACGCTCACCGACAGAAGATGAATTGGCTGCGGGACTCGGCGTTGATATGGCTACATACTACCACATCATAGACGATGTGAGTTCGGCTTCATTGCTCTCCCTAAATGAGACGAGTTTCGGGGAGGATGATGACAAGCCCGTTGCACTGGTCGATACGTTGCGCTCGGAAGATCAACCGAGTGCGCTCAGCAACCTAGAACGTGAGGAGATGCGTGACTTGCTCGCCGATTCGCTCGGAGAAGTCACCGAGCAAGAGCGTCTTGTTATTGCCTTGTATTATTATGAAGAGCTTACACTCAAGGAAATTGGACAAGTATTAGAGCTATCTGAATCGCGCGTTTCCCAGCTGCATACCAAGGCTGTCCTTGGGTTGAGATCCAAGCTGCGCAAACGTTTCATGGCCTGATAATTCTCATCTCCAGGAGTCCTGTTTTGGATGCTGAGAAGCAGCAGCGCATAAAGAGAATCACTCGGAGTATTATCGGCTTGCCCACGTTGCCTACGGTCATCACTCAGATGATTGGCCTGATAGACGATCCCAAGACTTCAGCAAGCGAAGTTTCTCAACTCATCTCTACAGATCAAGCGCTCACTGCTAAAATTCTCAAATTGGCTAATTCTGCCTTTTACGGTTTTTCGCGCGAAATAGCTACTGTAAATCACGCTGTTGTAGTGCTGGGCTTTGAGACGGTTAAGAGCCTGGGGCTGAGTGTATCTGTATTAGAGCGTTTTGCGGCAGGTGGTGCGCAGACTAGCTTCGATCGCCAAAAATTTTGGGAGCATTCTATCGCTTGCGGAGTGGCTGCTCGTTTGCTCGCAGATCGACTCCGCTATCGCATACAGGGAGAGGCTTTTGCGGCCGGGATTTTACATGATATTGGTAAGCTTATTCTCAGCCAGTATTTTACCGAAGAGTTTGAGCAAATACTGTCTTTAACGCGAGATGAAGGGCTTTATATTGGTAGAGCAGAAAAGCTAGTTCTCGGTGTTACGCATACGCAAATTGGCCTGTGGCTTGCAGAGAAATGGAATCTTCCGGACAAGCTGGTTACGGCGATTGCTTACCATCACAAGCCGGGACTTCTAAAGCAGGACGCAGAACTCGCATCCTTAATACATTTAGCAGATTTTCTCTGTCGCCGCGAGAAAATTGGCGATGGAGGAGGAGATAAGCTTCCCCCGCTTGATCCTGCTGCACTGCGCACATTTGGCATATATGATGATCCCAAAGCGGCTCTTTATCGCATCTTCTCACACGGTGAACAGATGCAGGAAGAGATGGATAAAGCTGACATATTTACGCGAATTGCTCGCGGCGAATCGAAGGGGAAACAGGATGATAAAGAAGAAGGCGAAGATGTGGCCGCGTGACGTGGGCCCGGTAATTTACACTATCGAGATAAAGTAGACCGTGAACGACGAGCAGCCTGTCTATAGCGCGTTGCCCGAAAAAAAAGCTATAGCTCAGATAAGGCATTTATTAGATCGAATTAAGACATCTGCTCATCCTGACCAGGTATGGGACCTTAGGTTTCATATTGACATATTAGCAGAGTCGCTTAGAGAGAGTCAAGCACGCGTTTTAGGACTTCAAGAAGAAAATAGGCAGCTTCACGATCGAGTCCTGCGTGAGAAAAGTGACTATGAGTCGTTGCGCGCTTCTATGGATGAATTGCTTAATCTGCATGAGTTGACTGAAGCGATTAGCACGACTTTTGCGATTTCTGATATTATCTCGGCCCTGATGGATCTTTCCGCACGTTTTTTGCCTAGCCAGAGCTGCGGGGTATTCTCTCTTGGTGGAGGTGATATGAAACTCGACGTCCTTTATACGCGAGGCGACCAGCGCATAGTGCAATGCGTTCAGGCTCAGTGTGATGATGGAATCGTCGACTGGGTACTACGCGGACAGCGTCCCGTAGTCGTAGAAGATATGAGCACGGTCGAGCATTCGGGCATGGAAACCTGTAGTGTCGTACTCGTGCCGCTCAGAGTTCGTGCTCGAAACATAGGCTTATACGGCTTGTACTGTCGTCGTCCCAAAGATGCTTTCACTGCAGGGGAAATGGAATTACTCAGCGTCTTGGCAAATCAGACGGCAATCGCCCTCGAGAATGCGCGTTTGTACAGCGAGTTAACGTATAGTAGTAGCCAATTGAAAGAATCTCAACAGCAGTTACTCATGGCGGAGAAGATGGCCGCAATTGGTCGTCTAGCTGGCGGCGTCGCCCACGAAGTCAATAATCCCTTACAAATCATGTTGAGTCGTGTTCAACTGTTACGTATGAACGCAGCGTCGGGAGACCGCTTGGAAGAGGGGTTGGAATCTATTGAACGCGGAGTAAAACGCATATCTAAAATTATTCGCGGTTTACTAGATATTGCCGGCCACAATGCCGCCGAGAGAGTTTGGGGCCCATGTGACTTGGTAGCTGCGCTGGATCGGACGCTTGAATTGGTGCAGCACGAACTTGAGCGTGCAGAAGTAAAGATTGTGTTCACTTGCGACGACTGTTTGCCTTTAGTCGCAGGTAATATAGGCGAACTAGAGCAGGTTTTTCTGAATTTGATTATAAACGCACAGCATGCTATGCCAGAAGGTGGGACGTTGGCGGTTTCCGCTCGCGTTGTTGATGAGGCCGTGCTTATGGAATTTGCCGATACAGGAATTGGCATTCCCGATGCGTTGCTTGACAACATCTTTGAACCATTTTTTAGTACACGTTCAGAGCAGGGTGGCACTGGTCTCGGTTTGTCTGTTAGCTACGGAATCGTTGAGCGGCACGGCGGTTCGATTGAGGTGCATAGTGAATACGGCGAAGGAACGCGTTTTTCTTTACGTTTTCCCGTCGCTGAAGGAGCGTTTGATGCGTGATGTACTCTGGCAAATTGCTCTGACTGATGCGCTTTTAATCTGTATCGTCGCAAGCATAGGGTGGTGGTTTCGTTTGTGGCTTTGTAGAGAGCGGAATGAACTCTTAAGTCAGTTAGAAGAGCTTCAGAGACAACAGCAACAAGTGCAAAGGGTGTGTGATCGCCTCGAGGTGGTAAGTCGTTCGCTTGAGTGGACGGGCAAAACGCATGGGGGAAAAAGAGTGGGGCAGAGTTCTAATGTCCGACAGGGGCCTAATGACACATATGCGCGCGCTTGGGAACGGCTCGAAAGGGGACACGCAGCTGCTACTGTCGCTAAAGAGCTGGGGATGGGAGTAGCAGAAGTCGAATTGTTGGGACGCATGATGCGTCTGCGACGGCGTTGATTGTTAAGAGGATAGAATCTCTCGTAAAGTTTTAGTAAATGCATCAATCTCTGCATCGGTGCCAATACTAATGCGCAGGCAGTCATCGAGGCGCGGCTGGTTGAAGTAACGCACTAGGATTTTTCGTTCTCGAAGCATATTGTAAATGTCCTCTGCAGGGGTATGTGGACTGCGAGCGAGCACGAAATTAGCCGCCGAATCCCAGACAAAAAAACCGAGTGTGCGCAGATCTTCGGTCAGTCGGGTACGCGTTTGGCATATTTGTTCGGCGTGGGTGCGCATACTCGCAATGTCGTCGAGTGCGGCTTCGGCTGCTACAAGGCTGAGACGATTGAGGTTGTAATGTTCCTTGACTTTCCACATCCCTGTGACAAGATCTGGAGATGCACAAGCAAAACCGATACGCATGCCGGCTAGAGAAAATGACTTTGACATGGTGCGGACAACTATGACGTTATCGAAGTCTCTAATCAGTTGGATGCTGCCGCCGTCAGAAAAGTCTACGTACGCTTCATCGATAACGAGGATTCCCCTTACTTTTTCTGCGACCTGAGCTAATTCAGAATTAGATACCAGCGTACCAGACGGAGCATTCGGATTGACTATGAACGTAATGCGTGCATCCGTCTCGGACAGCTGTGGTGGTAGGGAAAAATCGTCGGGATAGTCGACAACAACAGCTCGAGCACCCTGGACATCAATTAGAGGTTTGTAGTATCCATAAGTTGGATAAGCATAGGCGATTTTGTCTTTTTCACCGGCAAAGCTGCGAATAATAATGGTTAGCAGTTCATCCGATCCGTTGCCTACGATAAAGTGCTCAGGAGATGGGCCAAACACGTTAGAGAGTTTGGAGCGCAGTTTACCTGCGCTTGGATCTGGGTACAAGCGCAGGTCATCCGTACAGGATTGGCGCAGTTGATCGAGTATGGCCGGCGAGGGAGGATAAGGATTCTCGTTGGTGTTGAGCTTTATGTAGCTGTCGGTTTGGGGCTGTTCACCCGGAATATAGCTTTCCATTTCGGCGATATTCGTGCGAAAAAATGAGCGTTGTGTCGACATAGTGAAGGATCCGTTATGAATGCCCATGGCATACTTGTGTAAAGCCAATAAGTTTTGTTTCACGTCTAATTGCGACGTAATATGCTCTGTGTGGAATATAATGCCAACTTGGCTTGGTCGCTTAGAGCGTCTTCTAACTTCACGAGATTAAGTGTAATATTTAGTGATAAGAGAAAGTGTTCTGGCCAGATGAAGTGTGACTTGACAACAAGCTCAAGCGCGCTTCAGATAGCGCCAAGCTATTGGTCGTGTAGTGTAGGTGAGAATTATTTGGGTCCGTTTAGAAGAAAAAATGGGAGGATATTTGGGGTGTCTTATGTTGACCACCGAACCGTGCGCCATAAGAGCCAATTTAGAACCGCTTTTACGCTAATAGAAACTCAATTCTTCAAGGCGTGGATCTGTTCGTCAGATTGTTCATCTATGCGCAGCACCTCGAGCACTCCCTCTATCTCATTAGCTTTTTTCATTGCCTGTTGCAGATGGGTAATGTTGACTACATCGACCCCAAAATCCTGTTCTGCAATCGGACCCAGAGTACGCGTGGTTGCGGATTGTATATTGCATCCACAGTCTCCCAACGCTTTGCTGATATCCGATAAGAGGAACTTGCGGTCGTGGCTGCGCACGCGGAGTTGCACTGTAAAGGCCTGATCTTTTTCAACGTCCCAGTTTACCTGAAGAATACGCTCTGGTTCCTCACTTATTTGACCGATATTGGGACAGTCTGTCCTGTGCACAGTAACGCCGCGACCGCGGGTAATAAAGCCTACAATTGTGTCTCCTGGTATGGGAGTGCAGCACTTTCCGAAAGTCATAATCAGGTCATTTATGCCCTGAATGCGGACGCCTCTTTTATCTTGCTTGCGTAACTTGCTCTGTTTAGGCTGCTGGGGGATGAGACGTCCGATTAGTCGTCCGACCGACAAATCGCCACTGCCTAGCGCTGCGTAAAGATATTCTGTGCTGGGTAGGCCCATTTCTTTGGCTATAGTTGTCAGGTCGTGTTTGACGGCGACATCAGGAAAGCGCTTGAGTTCTCGATCCAATATTTCTTGTCCGAGGCGAACGCTGTGCGCGTGCTGTTCGTCTTTGAGCCACCGTCGAATCGACTGCCGTGCTTTGACAGTTTGGACCGAATCCAACCAAGAGTGACTGGGAGACTGTTGAGACGAAGTGACAATCTCTACCGTATCACCGCTACAGAGTTGTGTGCTTAGAGGAACGACCTGTCCGTTTACTTTGGCCGTGAGGCAATGCATGCCAATATCTGTGTGTATGTTAAAGGCAAAGTCTATTGGAGTAGCCCCTTTGGGGAACTGATGCAAGTCACCTTTTGGCGTAAACACAAAAATCTCATCTTGGAAAAGCTCAATTTTTAGGTTCTCAAGAAATTCTTCTGGATCTGTTGCTTCTTGCTGCATATCGATGATCTGCCGGAGCCAGCTCATGTGTTGATCAAAGTCGTTGGGATCTTTGTCATCTGATTTATAGCGCCAATGAGCTGCAATACCTATCTCTGCGGTATGATGCATATCACGAGTGCGTATCTGTACTTCAACAGGAAGACCACGTGGGCCGATGACCGAAGTGTGCAAAGACTGGTACATATTGCTCTTGGGCATGGATATGTAGTCCTTGATGCGTTCGGGTATGGGGCGATAGATAGCGTGCACTAGTCCGAGTGTCTGATAGCACTCGCGCATGCTGTCGACAATAATGCGTATGGCAAGCAGATCGTAAATTTCTTCAAAGGGTTTATCGCGAGCCTTCATCTTGTTATAAATGCTGAAAAAGTTTTTTGGACGACCACCGATCTCTGCCTCTATGTTGCTTTTTTGTAAATCTGCTTCAATCGGTTTTTTGAATTCCTCTATATAGTCTTCTCGTTCGCGCCGCTTCATTGAGACTTTTTCTCGCAACTCTGAATAGACTTTGGGGTGGAGGAACTTTAGGCTTCGATCTTCTAGTTCCCAGCGTATGCGAGCTAAACCAAAGCGGTGGGCGAGCGGGGCATAAACCTCTACAGTTTCTCGTGCAATGCGCTCTTGTGCGTCTGCTCCTATATAATCGAGTGTGCGCATATTGTGTAAGCGGTCAACGAGTTTTATGAGAATAACGCGGATATCTTTCACCATTGAAAGGAGCATTTTGCGATAGGTTTCGGCCTGTCGCTCTTCTCGGCTCTCATAGGTGAAGCGGTCTATCTTCGTGACGCCGTCAATTAAATCGGCAATCTTATGACCGAATGAATTGGATACTTCTTCGTATGTGGCTGTAGTGTCTTCTATCACATCGTGTAGCAGGCCAGCGGCGACTGTCGTATCGTCCATGCGCAATTGGGCGAGAAGGCGCGCAACCTCGACGCAGTGTTGTAAGAAGGGATGACCTGATTTGCGATGCTGTCCCTCGTGACGCAGGCGAGCAAAATCGTAAGCGCGAGCAATGAGCGCAAAATCTGCGTTATCATCGCAAGACGCGACTTCAATAAGGAGCATCTGCAGTTGTAGCTGATCTTTTGCTTGTTCTAGAACAGAGTCTAGGTGGCTGTTAGTATCTTGTTGTTGGGGCGTATGTTGAGTCAAATTGGCTTGAGGCAGGATTTGGTGCGGATTTCTTTCCATGGCTGTCTGTTTTCTCCTATTCTTAATATACCAAAGATGCGGTTGATAAAACACCTAGACGGTTGACCTCGGGTGTTACCAATTGCGATCATCAGACCGCAGAATAGACAGGGACAAAAAACAAACTGCATTGGAGCTACAGGCCCGGGCAGAAAATATGGTTAGAAAGGTATATCTGGGGGAAGTGGGAGAGGGCTGCTTGGGATCGCGCAGGTGTAAGGGGAATAGACCCCGTGTATTTAGGCCTTTTCCTCCTGTTCAGCATCTGCTTCTATTTCTTCTAAGGGGAAACTGGGCTCGGGGACTTCGAGTCCTTTTTCTGAGATCTGATCGCGTAGGCGTTTGATATCTTTGCGCATGCGTTGAATGCTAAAAGTCAAACTCTTTTGCTGGTTTTTAAGCTCTGTCTCTTTTTCTTCTATTCGGGCGCCCTCTGCACGCGCATCGCGCAGCGCCATATTCTTCATAGAGATCTGCTGTTTCATGCGTAGTAGCTTACTAGAGCAAAAATATTGAATGATGAGAGCCGTGCATATACAAACTACGGTGGCAATCCACCAATGCATGAAGTCCTCGCTTGTAAGGCGACAAAAATGCCGCGCGTTTACGGCGTCTCTAGAAAAAAGATACGCGCGCGTTCTTATTCAGTTGTGCCTTTAGCATCTACATACGAGCGTAGCGTTTGAATCTTTGTTACCAAGTCCCGGCTCGACTCTTCAAGGTTGGTCTCAACCTGTTCTATAACTTTAATAACAGCCTCTTTGTTTACGAACCCTAAACTGTCCAACCAAGCTCGTCCCTCCGGAGTGTGCAGTAACCAGCGTTCTATTCCTTGCTGTAATTTATCGGGATCGCTAAGATAGTAAAACTGTCCTAGGATGCCTTCCACACCATCGACATATTTCAGGTGTTGAAGAATGGTATCGCCTAGGGTGTCGGCCACTGTGCTGCTCCTTATATGAATATACACTCTATGGATTTTGCAATTCAAGAATTGTAGCAAAGTTGATTCTGAGTGTCAAGCAAGTCAATTATGATGTGGGGCAATCTAATGATTGGATATTGTGAGTGATTCGCGTATTTAAGTGCATCTATTGGTTGTCAATTCTGACGATTGGAGATCGTATCTTAATTGCTGTCGTTACCTTAGCTATAGGAGGTCTTTACTGCGTTGAATACAGTAAGGAACAGGGGTCTCGAGTGAAAATTCAGAGTGAAGGTGACACTCAGATATACAACATGGATGAACATACTATCCGTAATCTGCGGGGGCCAAAAGGAATGAGTGAACTGGAGGTTGGATCATCTGGGATTCGGATGCGCACATCTTCCTGTCTCTTCCAGAGGTGTGTCCATCGGGGATGGGTGCAGCGCCAGGGCGATATGATTGTGTGTATTCCCAATCGAATTGTAGTGACCATACTGGGCGCGCGTTTGGGAGTTGACGCGGTTAGCCGCTGATGGAAACCTCAACTCAGAGGTTGACGCGCACGGGCCTATTGGCAGCGGCGGCGGTTGCACTATTCATATTTGAGGGGTTAGCTCCGCGTCCCTTGCCTTGGATGAAGATGGGGTTGGGGAATTTGCCCGTCGTGTTGTCGCTAATGAGTTATGGTCCACTTGCCGCTCTTGCGGTGAGCGTGTTAAAGCTTTTTCTCGGAGGACTCCTGAGCGGTACTCTGGCCAATCCCGTTTTTTTTATTGGTGCTGGAGCGGGCATGTGTAGTTGGTCGGTTATGTCCGTGGCGCGGTCTGTAGGTGGGTCTGTGTTCAGCGCAGTGGGTCTGGGAATTTGGGGCGCTGTAACTCATCAACTCGCTCAGCTTGTATTGGCATATTGGTACATAGGGCAGTGGGGTATATGGACTCTACTGCCGGTTGCATTGCTAGGTGGCCTAATAAGCGGTATCTTAATTGGTCTGTTGGCTCACTGGGTTCGAAATCGATTAAATTTGTAGGTAAAACCTTCAAAACAAAGCGTATTCAAAGCATCAGTACGTGCTCAATGCCTTGAGGTGGAACCCAGTCAATTTTTTTTTATATTAGTACCGACGTGCAAGAAACAATGTAGAAAACGGGATATTCAAATTTGAAAAATAATGACTTTAAGGCCAAGCACTTTTTTCTATTGTTGTGTACTGTGCTAATTGTCTTACCTAACGGCGTGATTGCCCAAGTCGACTTTGCTCAGTTGGCAAAATCAACGCCCGTTTCTCGAGTGCAGGAAACGCTCGGGCATCTAGCAGGTTTGGGATCCAGAGTAGTTGGATATCCAGGAGCCGATGAAGCGGCTCGATTTATCCAAGACAACTTTCGCGATATTGGCCTCGACGACATTGAAGTGCATGAATACGATGTTTCCATCCCGATGGACAAGGGGGGGCAACTGATCCTGCCCAATACGGGAGAAGCAGTGCGATTGCACGGCATATGGCCCAACCTCGTAAAAACATCAACGCTACCTGAAGGGGGAGTTGATGCTCACCTAGTGGATGCAGGTAAAGGTGATTACGTGGCCATGGATGGATTTGAAGTTGAGGGGGCCGCTGTAATTATGGATTTTAACTCGGGAGACGCGTGGATTAATGCCGCGTACCTCGGGGCGAGTGCGCTGATATTTGTAGAGCCCGATTCTACCGTTTATCTCGAAGGGGAGAAGAAGTTTCTCTCCATGCCTCTGGACGTGCCGCGATTCTGGGTGAGCAAAGCGGATGGTCAGTTACTGCGCGCGCGCCTAAAGGCCGACTCATCCTTAAAAGCTCATCTCGAATATCAGATGGACTGGGAGCGTCGTTCTGCCTGGAATATTATGGGGACGATTCCCGGCTACGACCCACTCTTGAAAGAAGACGTCGTCGTGCTCGAGGGATACTACGATGCGATGTCTGTCGTGCCTTCATTGACCCCCGGTGCCGAGCAAGCTGCAAGTGCTACAGCCCTTTTGGAACTTGCTCGATACTTTCGCGAGAACCCTCCTGCACGCACAGTCGTTTTTCTTGCCACTTCGGCTCATCACATAGGCCTGCGCGGAGTCGACGATTTTATTCAGCGTTATTTGCGCAAAGAAGATCCTTTCATCGATCACATGTTAGTTCGGCGCGTGGTCGACGCGGCGCTTGCGCGGAATCTGATTGATAAAGAAGGCGTGCAGTATCGGATAGGACGTGAGGAGTTTACTGGTAAAGAAGCACTTGTGCGTCATGCTATTGGTGGCAACGAACTGCTTGTCGATCGGATCATAGAGGACGCTATCGCAGACGAGTTGCTGGAGGTTGAAGGAAGTGCCTTGATTTTGGACGGTGAACGCTTTGCTGATAGCGAAGAGCTTAGGAGCAAGGCACTGTCAGACGATGAAGTGCGTCATCAGCTATATCGCCAGTGGGTCGGACCCAAGGGAGATTCGCTTCAGGTTAAGCTGTTTATCAGCTTAGACCTTTCTACACAGACTGACGAATTGGGTGTCTGGAACAGTAATAGTTCGTTTTATTACAAGCGGTATTTTGCTCCCTTTGGTAAGAACTTTATGCGCTATGCAAAGGAGATTAGTCACGAGTTAGGATACCAGCAGCGTGATGTTTTGGTGAATGGCATAAGTCCCGAAGGTGGTATGAGTTGGTCTACTTTCGTCCCTGGAGAAATATCTGTAAACAGTGAACTTGTGTTGGCTACGGGAACTCCAGCGCTTGCGTTTGTCACGGTCAATGATGCGCGTTTTTTGGTAGACACGCCGCTTGATCTTGCCGAAAGAGTTAACTACGGCAACCTGGCGAAGCAGATACGGGTCTTGTCTGGAATGTTCCATATGGCTTTTGAAGATCCCGAACTCTTCCCCGATTTCAAGATGCGTCTACGCGACAACCTGCGTTCGCTGACCGGGCGCACTATGGTCTTCCCACGCCGAAGCATAGTCCCCGATCTACCGCGCACTGGAGCAGTTGCTGTGGTGCGTAACGGCAAGATGAAATCTTACAAGGGTGTGCGAGGCGAGTACTATGAGATCGTCGATGAGACCGGAGCGTTTTACGTAAACAGAATACGTGTAAATCGGGTTCAGATTGAAGGTTACTATATGGACCCGATCACTGGCCAGATCGTCTACGCGCCGGACAAAGGTGTGCAGGGAGACGAAGCCTATCCGATGCTTGTAACCATGGATTGGCGAGATAAAGAGTGGATGGTCATTTTATTTCCGTGTATAGCCTACAACTTTTTCGATATTGTCGATCCGCTCTACCTGACCAAGTTAGGGGGAGTAACGGTCTTTGATGAGAGTAATAGCGCACCGGTTGAGTATGGTTTTACAACGGGAGAGGGACCCTCTGCATTAAACGAACCAGTTGGTGTGCTTTTTGCCCGTCCCGGCTCGAGTATTAAAATGGGTTTTGGTGCGGGGCTCATGGGCTTTCGTTCTCTGCTGCTCAATGCAACGAGCATAACGGACAGGGACAAGGCCGAAGGGGAAGGGTTTGAGATTCGCTCGGGTGTTTCGTTTGCTCGCACGACCTATCAGGCTGCTAAAGATATGTGGACGCTCGACGAATCGCGTATGCGCGAATTAAAAAGTTTTGCCATAGAAAACCAGCGGCTTAACAGTTTGCACGAAAGGGCGCGCACCGAACTAGACGCAGCCGAGTTGGCTCAGTCAGAGAAACGCTGGGGCGACTTTGTGCGCCATACGCGTGCTGCATTTGGTTTAGAGTCTCGTGCGTATCCCGACGTGAAGTCGACTCAAAACGACGTTGTGCAGGGCATCATATTCTTTATGGCTCTGGTGATTCCCTGCGCATTCTTTACGGAACGCCTGATTGTCACGGCGGGGACTATAAAAAACCAGATACTCGGCTTTGTCGGCGTATTTATGGTCATCTGGACTATCCTGTGGTTGGTCCATCCCGCATTTCAGCTCTCTAACCCGTTTGTGATACTGCTTGCCTTTGTGATTATTGCTCTTGCTGTTTTGGTCATGTCGATCATATCAGGTCGTTTTAATGAACAAATGAAAAAGCTACGTACTGAAGTGGCCGTTATACACGACACGGATGTGAGTCGTTCAAGCGCTTCGGTTACGGCCTTTCAGTTAGGTATATCTAATATGAAACGCCGTAAGACGCGTACTATTTTGACGTTCCTCACGCTGCTCTTGCTCACCTTTACTGTGCTTTCATTTACTTCTATCAGTACGGGTATGCGGTTTAATCAGATCCAACGTGATAACGAGGGTCTTTACGAGGGGATATTAATTCGCAGTAAGGCATGGAATCCCATGGAGGACTCAGTCCTTGAATATGCGCTTAGCAACTTCGGACAGGTTGGTGTTGTTGCTCCGCGTAGCTGGTACAGCAATAAGTCTAAAGCACATATCAAGATGAAAAGCGGGGAACGAGCGCATAATGCACTGGGAGTACTCGGACTAACGCCACAGGAACGCGAAGTTACGGCCTTGGATCGAGCCCTCATTGCGGGGCGCTGGTTTGAGCCGGGCGAAGAGAAGGTTTGTATTCTGCCTAGTGACATGATTTCTAGTGGCAATTTGGACATCCCGTTAGAAGAAGTCGGCACGGCTCAAATACGCGTGTTTGGCGATTATTTCACGGTGATCGGCGTAATCGACTCGCGGCGTATGAAGGACCTTAAAGATCTTGACGATGAGATTCTAACGCCAGCGGACTTTGCCGTTACTGGTGGACAGGCCGTGCAGGAGATGGCAGAAGAAGAGCAGCGCGAGAAGCAGGGTCTTGAAGATACGAAAGTCGTTATTAAACCTTTTGTTCATCTCGAGCCGGCCAATACGCTCATAATGCCCTACGAAACGCTCCGTAGGGTAGGAAGCGGCAATCCGCTGCAGTCAGTTGCTGTGCGTTTTAATGAAGGCGTAGATGAACGTGCGCAGGTAGAAGATTTTCTCTCTCGTCTGGCGGTGACGCTCTTTGCTGGCATTAAAGAGACCGGCGATGAATATGTGAAGGTGTCGATTTACTCATCCTTGGGAATGACCACTTTTTCCGGTATGAGTAATCTCTTTATTCCGATCCTTATTGCCTCGCTAATCGTGCTCAACACAATGATGGGGAGCGTGTATGAGCGCTTTCGCGAAATTGGTATTTACTCTTCTGTGGGGTTGGCGCCGGGGCATATTGCTTGGCTCTTCATTGCCGAGTCCTGCGTGTATTCTGTACTGGGTGTCGTCGCGGGGTACTTGAGCGGTCAGATTATTGCCAAAGTGCTTATAGAGTTAAATCTCTTAGCGGGTTTTACGCTTAATTACTCGTCGTTATCTGCCGTGCTGTCCTGTATGCTTGTAATGGCTGTGGTGATGCTGTCGACTATCTATCCCGCACGCAAGGCATCGCAAATGGCTGTGCCCGATGTGACACGTAAGTGGAAGCTGCCGCCGCCCGATGGAGATGAGTGGAAATTTGAGTTTCCCTTTACGGTTAGTGGGCACGAGGTATTAGGACTCAACGTGTTTTTGATGGGTTATTTCGATTCTTATAGCGAAGAGTCTATTGGAACTTTTTATACGGATGGGGCCAACCTGTCCTGTGATACGACTCCTGCAGGTGAATTGTATGCAATCGATATGAACATCTGGTTGGCCCCCTTTGACTTGGGCGTGAGTCAGCACGTTACGCTGCAGGCAATTCCAGATGCCGAACACAATATCTATACTGTTGGGCTAAATCTGCAGCGACTTAGCGGAGAAGAAGCATCTTGGCGCCGCGTCAATCAACGTTTTATGAATGTTATTCGAAAGCAGTTCCTCATTTGGCGCACTGTCGATGGAGACGCCAAAGAAGAGTACCGACGTCAAGGCAGTAGCCTGCTTGAAGAAATGCGTCGAGAAACGACTGCTTAGGGGTTACTCCATATGGGAATAAGGGAATAACGCGTGGACGAAAGCAAAAAAAGAAACCCGAACCAGGAGATCGAAGAGTACAGGGATCTGATGGAGGTTCCCGACCAATTCGAGGATGGTTTTACGACAAAAGCCATTCTCGGGGTATTCTTTGTGGCGTTCATCATGGTTCCCGGCAATATGTATCTGAGCCTGATGATTGGCGGATCGCTCGGAGCTGCGGCAGAGTGGGTGACGATCATTCTCTTTGCCGAGATTACCAAGCGCTCTCACTCTTCGCTTAAGCGACAAGAAGTTTATCTGCTATTTTACGTGGCAGGTTCGCTTATCTCGGCGGAGACGGGCGCGTTTGAAGGTCTGCTTTACAATCAATATCTGGTACAGTCGCCGGCTGCTAAACAGTTTGGTCTCACTAAGCTGATACCCACGTGGGTTGCACCGCAGCCAGAGTCTGAGGCCATCTTAGAACGCACTTTTTTGCATCGTGATTGGCTGATGCCTATTGTGCTACTCATCGCGGGTATGATTATATCACGTGTCTCTTGGTTTACCATGTCCTATGCGCTCTTCCGTCTCAACTCTGACTACGAACGCTTGCCCTTTCCTTTTGCTCCGGTCAATGCCCAAGGGGCTACCGCTTTGGCCGAGACTACGCAGGGGGCAGAGACGTGGCGCTGGCGCGTTTTTTCTGCTGGAGCCATGATTGGCCTTGTTTTTGGCACAATTTACGTTGCTCTGCCAGCTATTACTGGGGCACTCCTGACCGAACCCATTCAGCTTATTCCCATTCCATTTGTCGATTTCACGCAGGTGACAGGCAACTTTATACCCGCCACGCCGCTGGGGTTCACTGCGCACTTGGGGCCGATCTTTACGGGCCTAGTCGTTCCGTATTGGGGCGTTATCGGGACCTTTATAGGAGTCCTTGTAGCAGCTATTGCCAACCCAATTCTCTATAGTTATTCACCACCATGGCGTGATGAGCCCTATCTTACACTTTGGCGGCAAGGTATGGGAACGATTGACACATTTTTTGTTAACAACGTCGATTTTTGGATGAGCTTTGGTATTGGGACGACAATTGCCATCGCGCTAATCGGTATCTATCAGGTGGTGCAGGGGGTCCGCGCTTCACGTGCAGCCAGCGAGGCTAGTGGAGATCGGCGTAGTTTTGTCGTCCCGCAGGGCCGAGGCGATTTCCCCATATGGATTGCGCTCGCGCTTTATGCGGTGGCAACTACGGCCCTGATCGGCATCGCAGCCTGGCTGTTGCCCGGATTCAGCCAATTTATCTGGTTTTTCCTTTTTTTTGGTTTTGTCTTTACCCCGTTCCAGTCATTTGTGAATGCGCGCTTGGTTGGGTTGGTGGGACAGACGGTGGAAATACCCTTTGTGCGTGAGGCGACGATTATCCTGTCTGGATACCGCGGTGTAGACATCTGGTTTATTCCGTTCCCCATTGGGAACTACGGTGCTCAGACGCAGAAGTTTCGCGAAATTGAGCTTACGGGAACTCAGTTTACAAGTATCATGCGGGCAGAAATATTCATGGTGCCCATTATTCTGTTTACTAGTTTCCTCTACGGTTCCTATATCTGGAAACTCGCCCCGATACCGTCCGCTTCCTACCCTTATGCGCAGTTGATCTGGCGCCTACGAGCCTATCAGCAGTGTCTATTTATGACAGGAACGATGCGTCAGGAACTCAATACGGATGCTTTGCGGGCAGACTGGACGCCGGCAAACCTTATTGAGGACGAATGGTGGTATTGGCGTGCGCGTTTAGTTGACGATGAATGGCTAGATTCAGAAGGGAAATTTGGTCGGGTGGGACCCTGGTCGGAAACGCAGGTTTTCTATACTCACTTTACTGAGGGCGAGCCGGATATTGCCGCAGACCGCTTTCTGCGTGATGCTAGCGATCCGAGCGAAGAAATTTCAAAAGGGCTGCCCGCCATCATCTCGGTTGGACCAGAAATGGACTCCTTTGTAAGCGACCCGCGGCCTACGCTCTTTGTCCGATCTGAGAAAGCGGTTCCAGCTGGATGGAACTACTATTTTGAGGTGGATACAGATCCTCTCTTTACGTCTTCTTGGATTCAGCGTTCGACGGATGTGCCGTACCTTTTCCGCGCGCTCAAGCCTGAAGTAATCGCGATTGGAACGGGTTTTGGTATCGTTAGCTTTGCTCTGCTGTCTGTTCTTGGGCTTCCGATCTTGCTAATCTTTGGTTTCGTTCGATCACTGACGGTGCTGCCGCACTTTGTCGTCACAGAAGTAATAGGCGCGCTTCTGGCTCGCTACTATTTCTGGAACAAATACGGCCGAAAAGAGTGGCTTCAGTATGCGCCAATTCTCGCCGTGGGTTTCTCTTGCGGTATGGCGTTGATGGGAATGGCATCGGTAGGTATTGCGCTGATTCAGAAGTCAGTCGATGTCTTAATCTTCTAGATGGCGAAAAACGACTGGGAAGACTTCGGTTGGCAGGGACTGCGTTTGAACGTGCCAACCGACTGGAATCTAGGGCGCGTCGACGGCGATGCGGAAAAAGGGTATGCACGCCTAGATGACGCGGAAATCGTGCGAGCTGAAATCGAGTGGCGCAAGCTGAAAGGGCGCGAGGTAGGTGTTCCGCTGACCGACTTAGTTGATCGCTATCTCGAGGGGTTGAAAAAAAAAGCCGACAAAGCTGGAGCGGGATTTGAGGTGCAGCGGCGGGCGCGTTTCTTACGAGAGAAACAGTGGTTAGAGGGATATGACTACGAGCTGTTTACGTGGGATGCAGACTTTCGCGCATTCAATTTGGCGCTTCGCTTTGTCTCTACTCAGCGTGTCATTTTGCTGCGGATATTGGCGCAGAGCAACGAAAATCTGGCTGACGTCGTTGACCGCGTTTTTCGTTCGCTGCGCGATGAGGCAGATCGTGATCATTACCTATGGTGCGT
Source organism: uncultured bacterium (assembly GCA_964011675.1). GTDB lineage: Bacteria > Latescibacterota > UBA2968 > UBA8231 > UBA8231. The sequence continues at coordinate 72,969 of CAXGPR010000001.1, read as the reverse complement.
GTACGGTCTACGCTTCTTTATGCCGGCCGAGTTTGCTCTGGCTGGTCATGAGTTGAAATCTGGTCATATCCAACTGCGCTTTGAGCAGGGACGCAGAGAATGTCGGGTGCATCGACTCAGCATGGCTCGGCTGTTGCTCAAGGGGAGTGACGTAGAGCAGTGGTATCCGGCCTTCTTCAAAAAACAGCTACGCGATTTTGTTATCGATATAACGCAAGAAGAAGTAGAGGGACACGTGGGTTTGCGTCTGGTGGGGCGCCCGCGTAGCCGCTGGCGTCAACTGCTCCGCCCGCTGCCTTTTGTAAATCCGCGTCCGCGCCTGTTTATGGATGCTAGGATATGGCATCGTCAGGACCAAGATAAAATCAGCGTCGTCGAATATCTGTATCGAAAAAAAGACGATGCTTCAAACATAGCGGAAACGGTCGTTCATGGCCATTTTATCGAAGAAGCCGAAGTTAAATCGGGGTGCGATGATGTCGTCCCGACCAACGAGAAATGACTCGCTTGATTGGGAGACAACCGATGAAGGCGAAGTACAAATAAGCGTCGTTCGTCAGGATACGTGGAAGGTCCGTCTGCTCTCAAAACTGTTTTATATTCCTAAAAAGAGGAAAATTACGCTCGACGAAGTTGGAACTGAGGTTTGGCAGATGTGCAATGGCCGCAATACGGTTGGCGACATGATTGGGCAGCTGAGTGAGACGTATCAACTTAACCGCAAAGAGGCTGAAGTTTCTCTCTTGCAATATTTAAAAACGCTTGGCGAAAAGCGATTTATCGGTTTTGTCTTGGAAGGAGAAAAGGGGCCGCCTGACCCCGGAGGAGCTAGCGGTAAGAAATGGATTAAAAAATAAAAGAGGGGCGGATACTTCCCGCCCCTCTTTTTGGTAGAAATGCTTTTACTGTAGCAGAGAAAGTGCCGATTGCGGTGCCGCGTTGGCTTGGGCCAACATGGAGGTCGCCGCTTGGCTGAGAATCTGTGCTCGGGTAAATGCCGTGACTTCCGCCGCCACGTCGGCGTCGCTGATAGACGCCTCTGAGTTTTGGATGTTCTCAATCTCGTTTTCGGTGAATGAAATCGTGAACGCCAATCGATTCATATAGGCACCGAGATCACCGCGCTGGTTCGAAACTTTAAATATCGCCTGATCGATATCTGTGATAGCAGAGCGTGACGAGTCGAGCGTGCCCACAGCTGTTGTATTAAGGTTTAGGATCGTACCAGAAGCGCGCATATCTTGGATACCGACTTCTATGCGATTATTGACACCATCGTCCGGTCCGACCTGAAACGAGCCGCCCGTACTTGAATCGACGACAATCGTCGTACCGTCTAAGTCGCCATCGCTGTAATTACCTGTTGCGTTGCTCACGCTCGCTCCGGCTAGCGTTACTTGCACACCGAGACGGTCAAAGTTCGCGACGGTGGTTGTTCCAGTTGCTACGTCAGCACCGTCTAACATCGTCGCGATGCGAATAGTCTGTGTGACGGTTCCATTGCCGAGCGTGATCTCGCTGTCGCCGGCAGTGTCGTCAAAGGTATAAGTGCCCGTAGAGGCTCCAGATATCTTAATTGAGCTAACGCCGGTAGCGTTGCTAGTAGTTAACGCCGTTGAATTTGCATCGACGGTGTTACCAAAACCAGTTAAAAGCACCTGATCGTTATAAGTTGTAGAATGCGCAATGCGGTCTATTTCCTGAATTAACTGCGTGTACTCAGCCTGAATCGATTCGCGGTTCGAATCGTTGACTGTGCTAGAGGCCGACTGCACGGCAAGTTCGCGCATGCGAATAAGCATAGCATTAATTTCGTTGAGCGAACCCTCAGCGACCTGTAGAAGATTTGAGCCCTGCTCTGCATTGAGCACGTTCATCTTCAAACCGGAAATTTCAGCTCGCATACCTTCGCGAACCGAAAGTCCCGCGGCATCATCGGCTGCTCGATTGATACGCAAACCCGATGACAAGCGCTCTAAGCGAGTGCTTAGGTCTCGGTTATTGGTATTCAATTGCCGGCGCGAGTTGATAGCCGCAATATTATTATTGACGCGTAATGGCATTAGAAACCTCCTTGTTTCCTATGCAAATTCATCCTTGATGTTGAAATCGATTGTATACTTTTATATGTGAGTCTACGTTTTTATCGGATGTTTACCTATCGGTTGTGTCCTCCTTTATCGATGAATAAAAAGTTATATTTGTTTTTATGTTATTGTTTTTATTTACTTTGAATAATTTTATTTTATAAAACTATTTAGTTTCTTAATATATTATTCAATACAACTTAGTATCTATGTATCTTCTATCGACGGTGTGGTAAGAAACCTTTAGAAAAAATATCTCTGAGAAATGCTCATAAGAGTATTTCGTAGGTAAAGGGAAAAAACAAATCACATGTTTCGTTCCATCGCCCGCTGGGTATCACACGGGCTTAATCCTGCCGGCGTAGCACTGGTCTTGTTAATCTGTTGGTGGACCTATCATCCCAGTGAAGGGATCGTCGTCATGTTGGGGGTGCTGTTTTATATAGTGTTACCGGCCTTGAGTCTATTTTATGGACTGCGCAGGGGACGTATGGATCAACTCTACCCTACGGTGCGTCAGCAGCGTAGCGATTTACTGTTGATGGGAGTCCTAAGCTATGGAATAGGGGTGATAGTACTATGGGCAGTAAATCCAGATCTGATATTGCTTATAGCGGGAATAAGCTTTACGCTTGCGACGATGTTGGTTTTCTGCATTAATCTTTTCTGGAAGATCAGTATTCATTGTGTTGGAGTTGGAGGAGCTACAGTCCTATTGTTTTCCATTACAGGCTTTGGTACGGCATGGCCCGGTGTGCTGGTTGCGCTGCTAGTGGGATGGGCCCGATTGCATTTGGGATCCCATACCGTGCCACAGGTACTAGCAGGCTTTATTTTAGGCGCTGGCGTTTCGCTCGCGGTTTATTGGACGGTGATTTGAGTTCTGATGGAACTGACTGTGGCAGAATCGTTTAGAGGATATATAGACCGAATAACTTATCATAACCCGGATAATGGCTATACAATAGCCCGGCTAGTGGCTGAAGGCCAGCGCGAAAAGATCACCGTTGTTGGAGCTATTGCTTCTATTGAAGAGGGAGAGAACGTCGAGGTTGAAGGCCAGTGGACTAACCACGCTAAATACGGCCGTCAGTTCAAAATAGAGACCTATCGGCTCGTATATCCGACGACGCTGGAGGGCATAAAAAAGTATCTTGGTTCGGGGTTAATAAAAGGGGTGGGACCTGTTTCGGCCAAGCGTATCGTTGATCACTTTGGTGAAGAAACGCTCGATATCATTGATGCAAATCCTCAGCGCCTCTCCGAAGTACCTAATTTGGGCGCTAAGCGCATTGATATGATCGCTGAGGCGTGGGAAGACCAGCGGCAAGTAAAAGACGTAATGGTATTTCTTCAATCTCACGGAATTACGACGGGCTATGCGGTAAAGATCTTTAAGCAGTATGGTCAAGATTCTATTCAAAAGGTGCGTACCGATCCCTATCGTCTAGAGCGCGACATTCGCGGGATTGGATTTAGGATTGCGGATCGAATAGCGCAGAACTTGGGCCTAGGTAAGGATGCACCGCAGCGCGTTCAGGCAGGTATACGTTACTTGCTGGATCAGGCGGCAGACGATGGACACGTATTTTTGCCCGGTGGGCGTCAAAAACCGGGTCAGCCAGGCCTTATTGAACGGGCAAAAGATATTCTTGAGATCAATGCCGAACTCATACCGCCGGCACTGGAGGCGCTGCGCGCCAACGATGGTGTGGTGACCGAGGCGCTTCGTTATTTCCTGCCACCTCTCTATCACGCCGAAGTGGGCGTAGCCTCTTCGGTTTGCCGCTTGCTGCGCACCCACTGTGAGAAACCGTTGGAAAGTAGCGGTTCGGTAAATGATGATCTCAAGCTCGCGCCAAATCAGCAGGAGGCAGTTGACTTAGCCGCCGCGGAAAAAGTTATGATTCTCACGGGGGGACCCGGCACGGGAAAAACTACGGTGACCAAGCGCATCCTGGCCTGCTTTGAAGGGGGAGGGTTAAAAGTGGCCTTGTGCTCTCCGACCGGTCGGGCGGCAAAGCGATTGGGCGAGGCGACCGGACGCGAGGCGCGAACTATTCATCGTCTATTAGAATTTCAGCCGGGCGAAGGTCAGTTTAAAAAGAACTACGAAGACAAGCTGGACGTTGAGGCCTTAATCGTCGATGAGGCCTCTATGATTGACATTGTGCTTATGAACGCGCTGCTTCGAGCGTTGCCTGATATGGCGCGGCTGGTTTTGGTCGGCGATGTCGATCAATTGCCTTCTGTTGGGCCGGGAAACGTCCTGCGGGATATGATTAATTCGGGTGAGGTGCCTGTTGTGCGTCTAACGCAGATATTTCGTCAGGAGGCGACGAGCCACATTATAACCAATGCTCACCGAATCAACGATGGCCAAATGCCTCTGATCGGCAATCGGGAGACGCGTGACTTCTTCTTCATCGAAGAAAAAGAGCCAGCGCAGGTCGTTGAAGTCGTGGAAGACTTATGTGCTCGTCGGCTTCCCGCGCATGGGAATTACGACGCGCGCAGAGATATTCAAGTTCTTTCTCCTATGTATCGCGGTGAGACGGGAGCACTGAACATAAATCAGCGTCTGCAGAGCAAGCTGAATGAGGGGGCGCGTGCCTTTCGCTACGGTGGCGGAGAGTTCCGCATTGGCGACAAGGTAATGCAGGTCAAGAACAACTACGATAAAGGCGTATTCAACGGGGATATGGGCTTAATAGAGCACATAAACGCGGAAAAACAGCAGCTGCTTGTGGGATTCGATTCTAGCGTAGAGTATGATGCTGCTGATTTAGACGAACTCACGTTGGCTTATGCAATCAGCACGCATCGCTCGCAGGGTTCGGAGTTTCCCGTGGTCATACTGCCTCTGACCACGCAGCATTTTGTTATGCTGCAGCGCAACTTACTCTACACGGCGATCACTCGAGCAAAGGAGATGATTGTGCTTGTTGGGACTAAACAGGCCTTGGGCATGGCGGTGCAAAATAACGAAGTGGCAGAGCGCTTTACCACGCTCCGGCAGCGCCTGCGCAGAGAGGTAGAGGAAAAGTAGAAGCGGGGCAGCAAATACTCTAAGACATGCACTCGGAGCTTTATAGAGAGAGCTTTTTGAAAATGCGCTCGGGTATGCTGCGTATAATAAGCATAATCCAGCGCCAAAAAAAAGGCGTGTACAACACGTCTTTTTTCTTGTTATAGGCCCGCACGATATCGTCGGCCACGTTTTCCGGTTTCGCAACTAAAAACAGACCGTCTAATCCCTCTGTCATAGGAGTATCGACAAAGCCGGGCTTGACGGTCAGCACGTGGATGCCGCTTGGAGCGAGCCGATTGCGCAGTCCCTGAAGAAATAGAGCCAACCCTCCCTTAGCTGCTCCGTAAAAAAAGTTGCTTTGGCGACCGCGATCGCCGGCTACAGAGCCTATGCCAATAATGCCTCCAGAGGCCTTTTGCTCAAAGTAGTTGGCCAGGTGACCGAGTGCTACGGCTGCTCCGGTAAAATTGGCATTGAGGACGTTGAGCATTTCTCCTGTGCTGCGTTCTGTTTCTCTCTGTCTTCCGAGATAGCCAAAAACGAGGACAGAGAGCTCAAAAGGCCCGGCTATGCGTTCAACGCGTTGCGGTAGGTGCTCGAGCGCACCGAAGTCAAGGCCGTCAAATTCAATGAGATCTACTTGGCTCTGATGGCGTAATTGGATGTCTGCGGCGAAAGGAGAAAGCGTTTCCACCTGGCGGGCGGCTAGGGCTAGATCGTAGCCATCGGTGACTAAGCGGAGCGCGATTGCCCGGGCAATCGCCGATTTGGCGCCGAGTATGAGTGCGCGTTTTTTCACGTAATTCCCAGTCGATCAGATTGTAAAGAACGAAAGCGGTTTTGGGGGTCGCAGGCGCGCTTTATGTGCTTAAATTCCGATAGGTGAGGATACATGGCTTCGAAATCGGTGCGCTGTAAAATCGCGTCTTTGGCTAAGTATATGCGTCCTCCTGCCCGGACTACGAGGCCGGTGATGCTCTGTAGAAAGGAAATAACGGAAGGATCTCGCAGCGGAATGTCGAGAGCGAGCGTGTACCCCGGAATGGGAAAGGATAGGAGTCCTCCGCTCTCTTGGCCAAGTGTTTTGAGGACGGTTAGAAAAGAGGCGATGCCGCGTTGGGCAATACGCTGCAGAATATCTCCCATCAGCGTTCGTCCACCGTCAAAAGGTACGGCAAACTGGTATTGTAAAAATCCCCGTTTGCCGTAGATGCGGTTCCAGTGGCGGACGAAATCTAGCGGGTAGAAATAGGGATCGTAGTGAACCGTTGCATCGTGCCGCCGGCGTATCTGTCGGTGGTACACTAAGGTGTTGAAAAGACGCATCGTCAGACTGTTCAGCGTGGCGCTGGGAAAAAAGAAGGGCACGCTGGGGCCGTCCGTAGAATGTAGCTTGAATGGGTCGGATTTCGGCGCCTGCTCTGCGCCTGCGTGTTCCCCTAGGATAAGAGAGCCGCGCCCAAGCTGCGCGCCCTTTGCTAAGCTATCGATCCAGGCAACGGAATACGTATACTGCTGCTGCGTCTGCTCAAAATGGTGACAGAGTTCGTCAAAATTGCGCGTTTTGATAGTGCGAGTGCGCATGTAGGTATTGTCGATTTTCTTAAGGCGCAGCGTTACTGCGTAGATCGCGCCCGTTAGTCCCATGCCGCCAATCGTCGCCCAGAACAGGTCGCTGCGTTCCTTTCGTGAGCAGCGCACGCAAGTCTTATCGGCTAAAAAGATTTCGATTTCTTCGACAAAGGCACCGATAGAGCCTTCTAAATGGTGGTTTTTACCGTGTACGTCTGCCGCTATACAACCGCCGATCGTGGGAAATTTTGTACCGGGTGTAACGGGCAGGAAAAAGCCGTGTGGAGCGATAAATACAATGAGTCGATCCAGTGAAATACCGGCCTCGCAGCGCAACAGGCCGCGTTCTGCATCAAACTCGAGCAGATGGTGTAGCCGCTGGGTTGAGACCACTTGATTTGCTAAGCAGGCGTCCCCGTAGGAGCGTCGTGCTCCCTGGATAAGCAGAGGCGCATCCGCGTGCGCATTGACAAGGTCAACGGCCTGTTGAGCGCAAACAGCGCGCGTCTCAATGCGGGGATGCAGACCCCAACCACTGTGTGTTTGCGATTTCAATAGTACGTGTGCTACTCGCGTGTTTTGTTTTATTAAAGGACATTTTAATAAAAACGATAGTTATGATATGCAGCAAGACCTTGGCTTGGGATATTGGCCGACTTGCGTTATTTTATCAGCTACAGAGACGCGCTAGACTAGCGGACTATTCCCTCGAATATAACAGACAAAAGTGCACGGAGAAACGATAGAAGGTTATTCATTGCTGGTGCTGAGTCTGTTGGTGCTGGCCGTTGGTCCAGCACTTCATCAACTGGCACGGGCCACCGGTACGTTACTAGCTGCGTTAGACGGTTTTGTATATGTGACCATGGGCGGTATGGTACTTTTTCACATTCTCCCCGAAACGTATCACCTGTCCGGTTGGCCCGTTTTTATCGCACTTGCGTTGGGTTTGCTGGGGCCTGGGTGGGTCGAACACCGGTTGGAAGATCTTGCGCCTCAAGCCCACACTGTCGCCTCGCTATTGGCTCTGGTCGGCATCGGTCTACACGGATTTACAGACGGTCTGGCTCTGGGGCAGGGCGGACATGAACAAGCCGACGAATATATGTTGCCCTGGGCCGTGATTTTACATCGCTTACCCGTGGGGTTGATGGTTTGGTTTCTCCTTCGTCCCGTGTATGGCGTGCGGCTCGCGCTGGCTACGCTCCTGCTCATCGGAGTCTTTACGATCATGGGCTTTGAATTAGGTGAGATCGCCGTTGGGGAATTGGCCATTGATGGCCTCGGTTTGTTTCAGGCATTTGTTTCTGGAACGCTCTTACACGTAGTGGTTCACCGATCGTATCCGATAGATGAGGTGGGTGCTTCGCCGGCTGCGCGCCGGCGCCAGTCTGGATTCGGAGCAGTTGGCGGATTAGTGCTGTTGGTATTCATAGTCACGGATCACCTCGATCCGGCCATAGTGGATTCGTCTCAGGCCTTTATGCGTTTGGCTTGGGAGAGTGCTCCAGCGCTGCTCTTAGCGTACTTAGCCGCTGGCTTGGTCTACGGATTTATGCCGAAAGGGTCGCTCGCCTGGATGAGCCGAGGGGGTAATCTATCGCAGTCTCTGCGCGGGATGGGATTCGGTTTACCCCTGCCCATTTGCTCCTGTGGCGTCGTTCCAGTTTATCGCAGTCTTGTCTCTAAGGGGGTGCCCGTGTCGGCAGCACTCAGCTTTTTAGTCGCAACGCCCGAACTGAGCATTGATGCTGTGCTCATATCGCTGCCCTTGCTCGGGGGTGAATTTACTCTTGTCCGCGTTGCATGTGCCGCGGCAGTAGCTCTGCTGGTGGGATGGGGGGTTGGGCGGTGGGTTGTTCCACACGTCACAACGCAGCAGGAAGTGCTTTCTGAAGAACCGCCTATGCGCGCTCAATCGCGTCTGGTGCACAGCCTGAAGACGGGACTAGTTGACGTTGTCGATGATACGGCGCCTTGGATCATGTTGGGTTTAGGCGTGGCAGCGTTGGCCGACGCACTCCTGTTAACCAACGCGCTCAATTCAATTCCAGACTGGTCTGAAGTCGCGCTCTTTGCTCTGCTTGGCATTCCCACCTACGTTTGTGCCTCCGGTGCAACTCCCCTGGCCGCCGTGCTGGTGTACAAGGGCGTTTCGCCTGGAGCTTCGCTCGCCTTTTTGTTGACAGGTCCCGCTACAAACCTAACGACCTTTGGCGTGCTGGCACGGCTGCACGGGCGTCGACTGGCTATGGTTTTTGCTACGGCGATTATGGTGCTGTCCATACTGCTGGGTTGGGGCGTAAACGTCGTATCGCCTGTCGTCGAAGCGCCAGTCCTTAATTTAGGTTCCGCTCTGCAATGGAGAAGCTGGGAGGGGCTCTGCTTCCTGGCTCTTTGCGCACTTTTTCTCGCTTCGTTTGTGCGCATGGGGCCGCGTGCTTTTGTCTCAGAGATAGCTTCGGACGGCGAAGCGGATCACGATCACCACTATGGAGAGGATGCTTGCTGTGCCGCGGAGACGGCCTGTGCGTCTGATCACGCTCACTTTAATCATAATGACTGATGGACAGACTCGAGAATAGTACGATCGAATCGATTTTGCGTGCTGAATGGGGCGACGCATTCTCTGTATTGGGTATGCATAAGACGAGTGACTCGATGCAGGTGCGCGCTTTTCTACCCGGCTGTGAAACGGTCTGCGTGGTGGATCTTTTGAATGGAGACCGGTGGGCTATGCACAAGATGGCAGACGAAGGTCTTTATGCTGTATCGATAGACGAACGCAGGGTTTTTTTTTCGTACGAACTGGAGTATGTTGATCAGGACGGTCCGCACCGAATGCGCGATCCATATTCTTTTTGGCCCATGGTGTCTGAAGAAGAGCGCTTTCTTTTTAATCAGGGAAAACAGCAGGGAGCACACCGCTTTTTGGGGGCGCATCTCAAAGAGGTCGATGGGGTAGCGGGAACCCATTTTGTCGTGTGGGCTCCCAGTGCGCGGAGGGTAAGCACGGTGGGAGATTTTAACAGTTGGGATGGTCGCAGGCATGGTATGCGGCCGTTGGGTGATTCTGGGCTGTGGGAAATTTTCCTTCCGGATGTTGAGGCGGGCGCTGTTTATAAGTACGAGGTTCTCACGGAAAGCGGGGAAATACTGCTTAAATGCGATCCCTATGCTTTTGCAGCAGAGCATCCGCCCAGCACGGCTTCTATCGTTTCAGACATCTCTCGTTTTATTTGGAACGACGAGACGTGGATGCAGAAGAGAGCGTCTGATGGGTGGACTGATAAACCCGTTAGCATATATGAATTGCACCCGGGGTCTTGGAGAAGAGGGGAAGACGGGTCGTATTTGGGGTGGCGAGAACTGGTACATCAGCTAGTTGACTACGTGCGCGATATGGGATTTACGCACGTCGAACTCATGGCCGTTGCAGAGCATCCCTTTGATGGTTCGTGGGGCTACCAAGTCACGGGCTATTTTGCACCTAGCGCGCGATTCGGTTCCCCAGAGGATTTTGCCTATTTCGTCGACTATTGCCATCAGAGCGATTTGGGCGTGATCGTTGATTGGGTGCCCGGCCACTTTCCCAAAGACGCACACGGTCTGGCGCGTTTTGACGGCACGGCTTTGTATGAACACGACGACCTTCGCCAGGGTTGGCACCCGGACTGGGATACGATGGTGTTTAACTACGGTCGAGATGAAGTGCGCTCTTTTTTATTGTCGAATGCTCTGTTCTGGCTTGAGCATTACCACGTCGACGGTCTGCGCGTAGATGCCGTTGCCTCCATGCTGTATCTGGACTATTCGCGGGAGGAAGGCGAGTGGATACCTAATCGATATGGGGGGAGAGAAAATATAGAGGCTATAGAATTTCTCAAGGAGCTCAACAGCGTAGTTTACGCGCGCTGTGCAGGGGTCGTGATGATTGCCGAAGAGTCGACGGCGTGGCCGTCGGTCTCAAGTCCCGTCCACTCGGGGGGAATGGGGTTTGGATTCAAGTGGAATATGGGATGGATGAATGACTGTTTACACTATATGGAGTCCGATCCCATTCATCGGAAGTGGCATCACGGGAGCTTGACTTTTAGCATGGTGTATGCATACCATGAGAATTTTGTGCTTCCCCTTTCCCATGATGAAGTTGTGCATGGAAAAAAGTCGTTACTGTGCAAGATGCCAGGAGACGATTGGCAGAAGTTTGCTAATCTGCGCGCACTTTACGGCTTTATGTACGGTCATCCCGGTAAGAAACTTCTGTTCATGGGGGCAGAAATGGCCCTCTGGGACGAGTGGAATCACGAGCACTCCCTCAACTGGCAGCTACTTGAATACGAATCTCACCGCGGCGTGCAGCGGTGGGTGCGCGATCTCAATAAACTCTATTGCAGTGAACAAGCGCTGCACAAAACGGATGCCGATCCGCAGGGCTTTGCTTGGGTCGATTGCTTGGATCGAGACCAGAGCACCGTCGCGTTTGTGCGTCGTGCGCTAGGACGAGACGATCTCATTTTTGCGTGTAACTTCACGCCGGTACCTCGAGAGTGCTACCGGTTGGGCGTTTCACAGCCGGGTCGCTATGCCGAAATCCTCAACAGTGATGCGCACTGCTATGGCGGAAGTGGTATGGGCAACGGAGGCACGCTGGTTGCCGAAGAGGTGGCAAGTCACGGATATCCTGCCTCGTTGAGCCTGCAACTCCCCCCGCTCAGTGTGCTGGTATTGCGTATCGCTTAGGGCGAGACCTGTCCCTAACCGGTTTTTTTTGGTGAGAGCGTTAAACCATTACAGAAAGCCCATCGGTCAGAGAAGAGTGTATCGGCGTGTTTAACGAGACTTGGAGGCGGTTGCGCAGACAGCGTTTGGCGATGGTTGGCGGAGGTATTTTGTTCTTACTCCTGTTTGTTGCCCTCTGCGCACCCGTTTTGGCCCCGCACGATCCTATGGAACAGAATCTATACGCGCGCTTACAGCCTCCCTCATTGGATCACCCACTGGGAACAGATGACTTTGGGCGCGATATCTTCAGTCGCATGATCTACGGGTCGCGCATCTCGCTGCGCATTGGAGCCGCCTCTATAACTGCGGCGCTGCTGGTAGGCACGCTGTTGGGTCTGTGGGCAGGATACTGGGGGGGATGGGTCGATACGTTGATCATGCGCTGCATGGATCTTCTATTGGCATTTCCGAGTATCCTGCTGGCTATTGCGATCGTGGCCGTAGTGGGTCCAGGTATAGACAATGCCATTATGGCTGTTAGCGTAGTGTTAATTCCGCAGTTTGCTCGACTCGTGCGATCTTCCGTACTTACGGTTCGCGAAACGGCTTATATCGAAGCCGCTCGTGCGCTGGGTGCGGGGCCAATGCGGATTCTCTTTTTCGGCATACTGCCCAACTGCACGGCGCCGATTATTGTGCAGACCACGCTAGGGTTAGGTGCGGCGATCCTCGACGCTGCGGGTTTGAGTTTTCTCGGTTTAGGCGCACAGCCTCCCATGCCGGAATGGGGGGCGATGCTTGCGGGTGGGCGGGAGCTCTTGTTTGAGGCCCCGTGGGTTATGACTTTCCCTGGGTTGGCTATTTTTATTGTCGTGCTCGCAATTAACCTATTTGGCGACGGTCTTCGGGACGCTCTTGACCCGAAAACTGTACGCGATTAAGTGTGATTCAATGAACAGAATGAGCGCTAAGATATTGGGGTGCTTGCTGCTCGCCCTGTGTCTAGCTGGGTGTGCAACGCTACGGCCCACGGGAAAGAGCGTGGGAAAAGAAGAGCAGCGCGAAGCTATGCGGTATTTTATCCGCGCCAAGGTCTTTGAGTCGCAGGGAAACTTTATGGCGGCTATTGTTGCCTTGCGCAACGCTGCAGATCTCGATCCGAATTCTGCTACAATTCTTGCCCAGCTCGCATATAACTACAAGCGTATTGACGATCTGAAAATGGCCGCATATTTCGCGTCTGTAGGTCTTGAGCTTAACCCTTCAGACGTGAAGTTACGGCGTTTCCTCGTGCAGATCTTAGAGCGAGAGGGCGCCCATGAAGAGGCCGTGGCCCAGATTGAAATCCTCCTCACCTATGAAAAGACGAGTTGGCCTCTCTACCGCCATCTGGCTTATCTATATCTGCAGACGGGACAAGACGAGCGAATTGACAAGCTGTTTGAATTGTTGCTGAAAGATGCCGATACGCCGCTAGAGATCAAGGTGGATATCGCTTCCGTATTCACGCGCGTAGGACAGCGCGAGCGCGCCGAAGCGATTTATGCCAGCGTGTTAAGCAGAAATCCTATGATGGAAGACGCCTGGCTCGGTTGGGCGGACCTGAAGCTGTCCCAGGGAGACCGTCAGCAGGCGATGCAGATCTATCGGAACGCTGCGCGTCAACTGCCTGAGAGCGCACTTCCCCTCTATTATTTGGCGCGTCTCATAGTTGCCGAACCCGACTTGGAAGAAATAATACGAGAAGAGACGCCCGGCGTTCTCTACCGGCTTGGCGTGGTCCTTTCGGATGCAGGTAAGTTAGACTTGGCAGCTTTGCTGTTTAAGCGGGTGGTCAATATGCAGCCCGATAGCGTAGAGGGCTGGTTGGATCTTGGGCGATACTACTTATTTCTGGAAGACTACGAACAGCTTCATTCGGTGATGCAGCAGGCCGTTGAAGTAATGCCGGACAGCAGTGAAATCTATTTATTTTGGGCAACGGCCCTCGAGCGTGGTGGGCGTTTTGATCGCGCTGCAGAAGTGTATGAACGAGGCGTTGAGCAGATTCCCGATAGTGTTCAGCTGTATCTCTACTGGGGTTTGCTCATGGAAGATTTAGATCAGTGGGGTGGAGCAATTGAACACTACCAGCGAGCACTGCAGGTTCTCGGACCCAATGCGGACCTGCATCTGCGCTGGGGTATCTGTTTAGGTCGCCTCTCGCAATGGAAGGAAGCGCTGTCGCGCTACGAGGCGGCGAGTGCATTGGATGCGGAGCATGGTCAGGTCTGGCTCCACTGGGGGATTGCGCTGCAGCAGGTGGCGCTTTGGGAGGATGCGATAGCTAAGTTGAACACAGCGGTGCCTCTGCTACCCGATGATTACAACGTGTTGTTTTACTTGGGATCTTGCTACGAACGGGCGTCGCGTGAACTCGGAAAGGACGACTATTTCACCTCGGCGGTAAGGACGTTTAGTAAAATTATAGAAGCCAATCCAGAGGATGCGTTCGCACTCAATTATCTAGGATATATGTATGCGGAAAAGGGGATCAATTTAGGAGAAGCCGTTGAACTACTGTTGCGTGCCATCGCAATAGATCCCAACAACAGCGCTTTCCTCGACAGCTTGGGATGGGCCTACTTCCAGCTGGGTGATTTAATCGAAGCCGAACGCTATTTGGAACGGGCTATGGAGTGGCTTGATGAAGAGGAAGACGGTGAATCGCTAGCCATTATTTACGATCATGCGGGTGATATTGCTCAAGCACAGGGTCGCAGGTCAGATGCAAGAGGTCATTGGGAACGAGCGTTGGAGTTCGATCCTGCAAACGCACAGCTAATCGAGAAACTACAACGATAAATGACGTTCCGATATCTCCTATGGTTGAGTGCTATTGTCCTTCTAGTGTCAGCCTGTGCTCCACCGCTAGCTGCACGGCGAGCTTGGGATACGAACGATGGTATAGCGTCTCTCTGGCCACTGCTCGAACGCGAGTGGGCAGCTCTCGACAATCTAACGGCCGAAGCTAGCGTTGAGTTTGAGCAAAATGGAATGCGAGAACGTGCTACGGCTCTTATCCAAGTGCGGGGAGACGATCTTTTTCGAATCGATGTGCGGGGGCCGTTTTATAGCCACGTCTTTACTGCTGTTCAGCGGGGAGATAGTCTGACTGTTTGGGGACCCGCGATTGGGGGGGCGTGGAAGGGGGCGGCACGTGGGGCCCTGCTCCGTCAATTAACCGGAGTGGACTTTGGACAATATCCGCTGGCACGCGCTCTATTGGGTTGGGTTAAACCGGTGTCAACGGATCACGCGCTGCAGGTTTATTATGAGCGAGCAGATCGCGCCGTTGGCACCGTAATAGAAGGGCCCGCGCGCCGTCGCCTATGGTTAGATCTTTACAGGGGGCTATTCCTGCGCGAAGAGATTCACTATGCTGCAGATAGGCCACCTGTCACGCGTACGATGTCCAAGTACGCACTCGTTGGACCGCTCTTTTTCCCCCAGCGCGTCGAGATCGCACAGGGAGACGTTCGCATTATGCTTTCCTACCTGAGTTATGATCTAAAACGGGTTTTGAATCTGGTTCAATTCAATTCTGGGATACCAGAGGACCAACTCCTTCGAGTTGATTATTAACGGTCCCGTCTATTTGATTGACATGCGGTGTGCTTATACGTACCCATTAACATCTGATCTGGAAACATCTACTACTAGGAGATAGATAAAAATGGCCAAACTGAGAGTTGGAATAATAGGCGGCGGCGGTACAGGTAATTTCTTTGGCATGGTGCACACGCGTGCTATCTCAATTGATGCCAGTCGTGAACTGGTAGCCGGTGCGTTGCGTTCCGATCCCAAAGCAGCCCTGCGCGCAGCTAAAGACTACGGTATTCAGGGTTATGGAAGCTATCAGGATATGATTGCCGCCGTGCAAAGCGGCGATATCGCGATCGATTACGTAACCATCGTAACGCCTAATTTTGCGCACTATGAGCCTTCTAAAGCGTGCCTGCAGGCGGGTATTCCCGTGCTGTGTGAAAAGCCGATGACCATGACCGTTCCCGAAGCACAGGATCTCGCGCGGATAGCAAAACGCAAAAAAGTGCCTTTTGTGCTTGCGCATACTTACACTGGACATCCAATGATGATGATGGCCAAAGAAATGGTGAGAAACGGTGATGTTGGTGAAGTACGGAAGGTCGAATCTTGGTATAACCAAGGCTGGTTGGCAACGGACCTTGAAAAGAGCGGACAGCAGCAAGCTGCTTGGCGAACCGATCCCAAGCGCACTGGTATCTCCAACTGCGGGGGAGACATCGGCACCCACGCCTTTGTCGCTGCTACTTGGGTAAGTGGTTTAGCCGTTAAGAAGGTTTCAGCTCGGCTCAATACCTTTGTGGAGGGGCGCGTGCTCGACGACGATTTTAACGTAATCGGCGAGTTGGAGAATGGAGCGACGGCGATTATTACGGCTACGCAAATTGCAATCGGCTACAAAAACGATAACGGTTTTCGCGTCTACGGCACTAAGGGCTCACTAGAGTGGCACCAAGAGTCGGCTGAAAAACTGCTAGTTCGTCGCGGAGAGCATGATGAAACCTATTGGATTGGCACGGGCGTTGAGCCGGATTCAGTTGGTTCATATCTGCGCGTTCCCGCAGGGCACCACGAAGACTTTTTTGAGGCGTTGGCAAATTTGCACACGACGATGGAGCGACTGATTCGCAAGAGAAATGGCGAAAAGGGCGTTCCAGAAGCTTTTGACCACCCCGGAGTTGACGAGGGCGTAGCTGGAATGAAGTTTGTTAAAGCTGCCGTTGAAAGCTCGAAAAAGAAGGGCGCTTGGACTCGACTCTGAGGCGAATTTTAATAGTTTACAGGGTGAGTGGTGGTTCGATGCAGTTGAGTGCATCGAACCGCTTTTTTATCCCGTCTGCTTTTCGTAGCGAATGCGTGGATCGAGCCAGGCGTAGAGAATATCAGCCAGTAGGTTGACGAGTACGAAGATCGTCGCTATTAGCAGTACGCCTCCTTGGACAGCTCGGAAATCGCGTGCTTGTACGGCGAGAAAAAGCCAGCGTCCAACTCCAGGCCAGGCAAATATTGTCTCAGTTATGACGGCTCCGCCCAGCAAATAGCCGAACTCGAGGGCAATCACTGTCAGCGTGGGAATGAAGGCGTTGCGGACGGCGTGGCGCAGAATCACCCAGCGGCGAGCTAATCCCTTGGCCCAGGCCGTGCGCACGTAGTCTTCACCCAACACTTCTAAGAGGCTTGCTCTTGTCATGCGTGCGATAACCGCCATGGGAATCGTGCCTAGGGCAATTGCCGGCAGGGTCAAATGCCATAGGACATTAGAAAGAGCAGCCCAATCACTTGCGAGTGCGGCGTCTAGGGTGTAAAAGTAGGTTACGGGTTCTAAGTAGATATGAGTGCCCATCCGACCCGATACGGGAAAAATCGGGAGGTAGACTGAAAACATCAGGACGAGCAACAGGGCCAACCAGAAAATAGGCATGGATATACCCGCTGTAGCGCCGATCATGCTGAGTAAATCAACAAATTTTCCACGGCGCACTGCGGCCAAGATCCCCGTGCTAATTCCTACGAAGGTAGCGATAAACATGCTGAAGAACGTGAGTTCAAATGTAGCGGGGAAACGCTGAAATATTTCTACGGTAATCTTTTCGTGTGTCCTTATGGATCGACCTAAATCGCCCGAAATAAGGCCGGAAAAAAAGCGGTAGAACTGTATGTGAAACGGCTTGTCTAGGCCCATTTCTGCCCTAAGTTCGGCCAGCGTTTCGGCATTGGCACGCTCGCCGAGCATAATCTGAGCCGGGTCGCCTGGGACAAAGTATAGCATGAGGAAAACGAGTAGCGATATGCCCAGCAGTGTTGGAAAGAGTAGGACAATGCGCTTCAGGATGTACAGATGCATGACTTAGGGCGTGTTAATGCGCACGTTGCGAAACCACTTATTGCCGGTGGGATGTAGCTTAAACCCCTTTACGTTGTGGCGAAATGCCGCAGTCTGTGTGGCGTGAACTAGCGGTACCCAAGGCGCGTCGTGAAAGATGATCTCCTGGGCCCGTCTATAAAGAGCGTCTCGCTCGTCGCGCATCGCGCTTGCGCGCGCGCGCACTAGCACGTCGTGCAACTCGTCACTTTGGTAAAATGCAATGTTACCTGCCGGTTTTTTCGCTGCGGTCTTGTCGAGTAATACATAGAGAAAATTGTCCGGGTCGCCGTTGTCGCCTGTCCATCCAAGCAGGGCCATGGTGTGCTCACCTTGCGAAACCTTATCTAAATATGTTCCCCATTCCCATTGCACGATTTTTGACCGGACCCCGATCTTTTCTAGGTCGGCTTGTATTGCCTGCGCAATTTTATCGGGCTGCGGCATGTAGGGCCGGGGGACGGGCATTGCCCATAACTCGGTTTCGAACCCATCGCTCAGGCCGGCTTCAGTTAGCAGTTCCCGAGCGCGCTGAGGGTCATATTCATACCCTTGCACTTGGTCATTATAGCTCCATACCGTAGGAGGGATTGGGTTTTTGGCCTTCAGCGCTAAGCCTTGGTAAAAGTTATCTACCAAGGCTTGTTTGTTAATCGCGTGGTTGAGTGCGTGACGGACGAGGACTTTGTTAAAGGGGGGCTTATCCATATTCATGGCTAGGTAGCCCACGTTCATCCCCGGTTGGGTTAAGAGCTGAAGGTCGGGGTTGTTGCGGATTTGCTCGATATACTCGGGGTTGATGTTATCCATGCCCTGAGCCGTGCCCTGCTTCAGTTCGAGAAAGCGCACCGATGCCTCTTGAATAGGTTTAAAGATGAGGCGCTTTAACGGTGCCGGTTTACTCCAGTAATTCTCGTTGCGGTCTAACACAATGCGCTCGTCCTTACGCCATTCGACAAAGCGGAATGGTCCCGTTCCAACGGGATGCTTAAAAAAATCGCTGCCGTATTTTTCTACGGCAGCAGGGCTAACAGCCGCACAGAAGTTCATAGCCAAATTAGATAGAAAAGGGGCATTAGCACGTTTTAATTGAAATACAAAGGTCGAGTCATTGGGGACGGACATACCCGAGACAATGTTATCCATGTCCATATCTTTCCAATACCTGTACGCGCCGGGAATGTCGTGATGCGGATGGTCTTTAAAAAACTGACGCCCCAGGGAGAATAGCATGGCTTGGGCATTAAACGTAGTGCCGTCGTGGAATTGTACGTCGGTGCGCAGGTGGAACGTCCAGGTCAACATATCATCGGAGATATCCCACGCATAGGCCAGTTGAGGTATCACTTCCGTTGTCTCTTCGTCGTAAGTGACGAGCGTTTCGTATATATTGTCACATACTTTAAACGATTCGCCATCCGTTTCTAACGCCGGATCTAAGCCGACCGAGTCAGATCCGCGTACAAATACGAGCGTGTCGTTGACGGTCTGCGAGGTGCCACAGGCAAAGAGGAATACAGCAAGTGCCAATCTAAGGTAGTTCACGGTTTATGTCCTTCGTCAGGGATCGGGCGCGTTCCAGTGCCTCTTTTTGTAAACGCAGGCCTACGGCTTCGCGACTTTCTTCTTTAAATGATCGGAGCCACTCGCCAGTCGTTTGTATGTCCGTATAAGAGGCCGAAAGTTGCTCTTTAGACGGGGAGTTTAGCCTGCGGGCGTCTGCGGTGAATATCCATGCTGCGCGTCCCGTCGATAGGTCGCGTAGGTAGAACCGCCCGCTCGTCCACTCCGTGCTTTTTGTGTAGGTGGCAATCCGTTTTCCCCACAGGATGAGCTGTTCTTCAAACCGGAGGGGATAGGATCCTACGCGCGGATTGGTATAGCGTCTTGGGTCGTAGTGTACGATGACGTCGTATACCGCTGCGGAATCTATTAGTTCATCCCGCTCAATCGAAGCTTCGACAAATACCTGTAGAAAGGCTTCTTCGTCCGACTGGGCCAATAAGCCTGCCAGTTTCTTTTCGGCTAAGCGCAGGTGAGTAGGTTCGATCTCGCCAGAAGGGAGTATCTGACCGCAAACGGGTGTAGATGAGAGGGTGAGGAGCGCGCACAGAACGCCGCCCCAGAAGAGCGACCTCTGACATTTCGTCCAGAGGCCACCCTTCCTACTGTTGGGCTTACTTTTCAAATGCGGCGTCAAATGCGACGTTCGAGGGGGTAAAGTCGACTTCTTTCACGAAGGCGGCGGCTTCCGTCGCGCCGTGTTCGCGATCCATGCCGCTGTCTTCCCATTCGACGGAAAGTGGACCTTGATATTGAATTCGGTTAAGTGCACGTATGATCTCTTCGAAATCTATGTTGCCACGGCCTAAAGAGCGAAAATCCCAAAAACGCCTTCGGTCGCCAAACTCTACGTGGCCGCCAAAGACGCCGGCTTCTTTCGGAGTGGAAGACCAGCCGACGTCTTTCATGTGGACGTGAAAAATACGATCGCTGAAGCGATAGATAAACTCGACGTAGTCTACACCTTGATAGCCAAGGTGACTCGGGTCGTAGTTGAAGCCAAAGGCGGGATGGCCATCTAGCGCTTCGATGGCGCGCTCCGCGGATGCTATATCAAACGCGATTTCTGTTGGATGAACTTCGAGGGCAAATTTGACACCGATTTTTTGGAACTGGTTCAGTATTGGTTTCCAGCGCTTTGCGAAGTCTTTGTAGCCCTTGTCAATCAGATCGGGCGAAACAGGTGGGAAGGAGTAGAGCAAGTGCCAAATAGAAGATCCCGTAAAGCCGTTGACGACGTTTACGCCTAAGCGCTTAGCGGCTTTGGCTGTAGCAATCATTTCTTTAGCTGCCCGTTTGCGTACCCCTTCGGGATCGCCGTCTCCCCATACGGCAGGGGGAAGAATCGATTGATGCCGTTCGTCGATATTATCGCAGACAGCTTGACCGACTAAATGATTAGAGATAGAAAAGAGCTGCAAGTCGTATTGCTTTAGTAGCTGATGTTTGGATTTGCAGTAGGAGGCGTTGGCTTTGTCGACTTCAAAGTGATCCCCCCAGCAGGCTAATTCAAGGCCATCGTAGCCAAAATCTTTGGCCTTCTGACACATTGTTTCGATGTTTAAATCGGCCCACTGGCCTGTAAATAGCGTTACGGGTCGTGCCATATAGGAACTCCTCGTCTAAGTGATTTTTGATCGTCATTGTCGTGCGTACAAATATTCGCGAGCCATTACGCGAGTGTCAATAGAAACCGTGTTTAGCGCGCCAGAGATTTTTCGCGTCGTAAGTCGACGTCAAATACACGAAGATAGCGTCCTTGAAACTCACCAATAAGCTCGAGGATGCCGTCTTCGTCCATATCGAGCAGGCCGAGTCGTTCGCCAAAGGGCTCGGGTGATTGCCATTCGAGGTCAAAAAAACGCGCGTCGAATACGTAGCCGTCGTTGAGCACGATTTCTTTCTCTCCGTCGCCGTCGACGTCACCGATAAGCAGCTGACGCGCGGTGAGGTTACTCTGGTCGCTGCGCCACTGCTCATATTGGTCACGTCCATCGTACACGATGAGATATCCGTCGGCGCAGAACAGCAGTTCGGGCTGCGGGTCGTCATCCGTATTATAGATGCCTTGGCAGGTGATGTGTTCATATTCTCCTGGGGCATTGCTCCATATGGTCCGGTAGTCGCGAGAGTCGATGTAATAAATGCGTCCTCGATCGGTAAAGACTACGACTTCCTGCAGTTCATCGTCGTTGACATCTGTAACAAATACGCCGGCGACGGCTCCCTCCAGATATTCACTGACCCAAACTTCCGCAAAGCGAGTGCCATCGCCTTCCAAGACGTGGACGCGTCCATTGGCATCGCCGTAGACAATGCGTTGAACGCCATCAAGAGATTCGAGCTGGCGCAGGTTGTCAAACTCATCGAGGTCGGATGCGTCAGCCGGACAGACTGCGTATAGAAGGGCAGAGACGAGTGATAGGGAAAATAGTGGACCCATCAGATTATTCCTCGCTAGCGGCACGGCTTGCCGCCTGGTAGATAGTGAGTAAGGGCACGTCGTGATGCCGGGCTAGGCGGACGCAGTCTTCGTACTCTGGCGCTATACGTTGAGCATTATTCACAAGCCCCACTTTGACACCGATGGGACCATATTCTGTTTCAACCTGACGAATAGTTCGTTGTAAAACGCGGCGTTCAACGGAGTGGTAACGAACGCCCAACGTAGTCGTCTCTACAAGAATTGCCTCAATTATCTGCTCACTGCGATCTCGGTCTGCTAAAATACCCAACAGATGAGCTGGCCGACTCTTCTTCATTGTGATGGGGGTCACATAGACATCGCGTGCTCCGAGTTCGAATAATCGCTCAAAGAGGTATCCAAATACCTCTGGATTCATATCGTCGATATTGGCTTCTATTTGATAGAGTGTTTCTCGCTGGGTGGGCTGCTCTTGTTCACCTAAGCGGACGCGGAGCACGTTGGGTATTTGTTCGAGGTTGCGAGATCCGGCACCATAGCCGACGGCTGTTTGCACAAAGCTTGGTGCGGGGCCAAACTGGCTGGTTAGGGTGGTGATGAGAGCCGCTCCAGTTGGCGTCACTAACTCGGATCTAATATCGGTTTGGACGCTTGGCACGTCGCGGCACAGGGCGAGAACACCGGGTACGGGAATTGGATAGCGACCGTGGGCGCAGCGAACGAATCCCGTGCCGAAATGTAGGGGTGAGGCATAGATTTTTTCAACGCCTAAAAGGCGTAGTCCGGCGACGCAGCCAACGATGTCGACAACTGCGTCGAGTGCGCCGACCTCGTGAAGATGAACCTGATCAACTGGAACGCCGTGAACCTCTGCTTCGGCTTGTGCTAGTCGATGGAAAATCGCAATGGACTGCGTGCGCACATTCTCATCCAACCGGCTTTTTTCAATAATTGACAGTATGTCTTCCAACCGGTGGTGTTCGTGCTGGTTGTATGCTGCTTGAGGGGGACGGAGTAGTGCTCCACTAGGCTGTTCATGCGGAGCAATGGGCACAAAGTGATGTTCGTTTTCTGCCTCTACGTAAGATCCACCCAAGTGAACTTTCACATGCGTTCCGGCAATGGCCTGACGAACAGTACGCTCCTGGGTGAGGGTTAGTCCCGGCACCTCTAGTTTGTCCAGTTCTTCTATCAGTGTTTCTAAGCAGAGCCCGGCGTCGACGAGTGCACCTAAAACCATATCTCCGCTAATACCAGAGAAGCAATCAAAATAGGCTATTTTCATGATTTTTTTGCTGACTGCTGTGCCGCACGGCGCTTTTTCCAATCGAATTCTTCACCAAAGTTGTAAACGTCTATAAAGTCTTCTATCGAGTCGCGTTCAGTCTTTCCCATTAAATCGCCCTCGACGAGAGCGAACACAATTTCTCCGAAGTCTCGCGTTTGGTGCACGCGCCAGTGGGATAAGACCTCTCGCGTTAGGGGACCAAATTGGTCAAAAGCGTACTCGCTGATTCCCATAAGCAGGTCGCGTCCTGTAACGTGGCGCTTCTCGCGTTCGACTTCAGTCAATCCCATTTTCTTTACGGTAAAATCGAGGGCGCGATAGATAAAGAAGAAAGCTTCCTTATTATAACGCCCGTCGCGTTCGGCTAAATCTTCGACGGCAATTTCCCAGTCTGTTTTCATGGTTCAAATAATGTGGATTGTAGGGTTTACTTGCACAATACAAGACAAGGACACTGCTATGTCAAGTGATGGTATTTATGAAGATTATGGAGCTGAGGTGGTGCGCTGTAAGTGGGAATTTAGCGCGTCTATCAGCGAATCGCGATGAGTCTGGAAAGTCGTCATATTCTTTTTTTTTAACGGTTTGCCACGCTCTCCACGGTTGACCGAAGTTGGGTTTATTTGACGGCCATTCTTGAGAATTTCATAGTGCAGATGGGGGCCGGTAGAACGCCCCGTTGATCCCACGCGACCGACGGTCTGCTGTTGGGCGACGCGCTGTCCACGCTTAACGAGAACCTTACTCAAATGGGCATAGCGAGTGCGGTAGCCATTGGCGTGCTCAATTTCTACGAGCAGGCCGTATCCACCTTGGTTACCGGCGTGCGTAACTGTGCCGATGGCCGTTGCAAAGACCGGCGTTCCATGCGATGCGGCGTAATCCGTCCCTAGATGAGGCACGTTGCGTTTGAGCACGGGATGGAAACGGCGCAGGTTAAAATGAGAATTGATGCCCCGGAAAGGTAGGGGGTAGAGCAGAAACATGCGGGCTAGAGAGTTGCCTTCGCCATCGAAATATCCAGGACTTCCTCCTCGGGGAGTGTAGCGGTAAGCGTTTTGTTGGACTATTTGTCCCTGATATTCTGCCAGGGCGACGCGCCCGTAGCGTATAAACTGATCGTTTAGGAACTCTTTTTCAAATAAGATTCGAATGCGGTCCCCCTTACGGGTGTTGAGGCGGAAGTCGATTACAGATCCGAAAATATTGTCGGTGATGCGGTCCGTCAGCGCATCGCTTTCGCCCAGCACACTGATGGCATTAGCCAAATTGTCTTCAATAAAAACCTCTGCTGCATATTCCCGCGTATCTAACGGTAGGGCTTGGCGTTTTCCGACGAGTTCGTCTTTTACTAGTTCGATAAATACGGGTCGTTCGGGTTCTCTTACAGGCGTATAGGTAAAGCTAAGAACTACGCCGCTGGTGTCGACAACTAGCCGATAGGTATCTCTCGGGCGCGAGCGACTGCTCGCGTTAAAAACGTCGCGGAGAGCTAAATTGAGCAGTGAGATCTGTTGCTCGCTCACGTTGTTCTTCTTGAGTGAGAGATATATGGAGTCGCCCGAGCGGAGCGTGTCTCTGATGACGCGGTGATTGGGTTGTGTATCTAAGGTTAAGGGAGGCGATGGGCGAGGGCCAACAAATTCCCAATCGGTTTCTCTTTTGCGCCTTGGAGTCGATTCGTTGGAGTCAGATGAAGTTCCCTCTTCCCATTCGTCCAAATCGGGAGAGAGGTTCGTATTTGTGGCAAGGGCCGCCTTGGCCAGAGGTACGATAGTCGTTTCGCCTGTGGTTGCTTCAAGTGTGTGCAGCAACTCCAAGCGCACGAGCATAACGACAGCAGCCAGCGCTAGTGCGGCCCAAAACAGGACAGATGGATCTATCTTTTTCAATTGTTTTTTAGGCGATTGCACGGGGGGATGGGCGATGTGGGGCATTGACCTAATACGTGCAAAAATATTTATTTATAATAATCCTATGTAAATTTTACGTCAAGGTATTTCCAGGCTAGAACGGGCAGCATGAATATGCAGAGAGCCGATGCCTCGCGCGCAGATTTAAAGGGGATGCTACCAGCTGAAATGCAGACTTTTGTCGCCGAGTTGGGAGAGCCTTCTTACCGCGCGCGACAAATTTTCGACTGGGTGCACAACAAGGGCGTAGCTGAGGCTGGGGAGATGACAAACCTCTCCAGGTCGTTTCGCACAACGTTGGGTAGAGTCGCATTTATTACGCGCCTTCGTCCAACTGCACGGCGCGAGTCGCAGACCGGTCAGGCAGTTAAATTCCTTTTCGAACTGCCGACTGGCGAGCGAGTCGAATCGGTCCTTATCGTCGATGGTACTCGACGCACGGTGTGTATTTCTTCGCAGGTCGGTTGTCCATTGGACTGTAAGTTTTGCGCGACGGGCCGTATGGGATTAGTGCGGAACCTAAGCGCTGGAGAGATTATCGACCAACTCATTCAGGTTTCGGCCTTTGCAAAAGAGCGAGGTGAGCGGGTGACCAACGTCGTTATGATGGGGATGGGAGAGCCGTTACTCAACTACGATGCGGTAGTCCGCGCTCTCTATCTTATGCGTAAAAGTGAGGGCATTGGGCTGGGGGGGCGTCGAATTACCGTGTCTACAGCCGGATATGTGCCGGGGATTCGTAAACTCGCGCACGAAGAGCTTAACGTCGGCTTGGCGATATCGCTCAATGCAACGACAGACTCGGTCCGGGAAGAACTCATGCCAATTAATCGTCGCTTTAAAATTGCCGATCTTCTTGAGGTGGCGCGTGAGTTTCATCAGCTGCGAGGCTATGGTGTTACCTTTGAATATGTGTTAATGGATGGAGTGACAGATTCGGACGAAGACGCTATTAGACTCGCTCAGTTAACGGCAGACCTACCCTGTAAATTCAACCTCATACCCTATAATGAGCTAGGCCCAGAGAGCGATTTCAGGCGACCTTCTCCGGCTCGTCTGAAGGCTTTTTACCGCGTCTTGGAAGAATCGGGTGCTGATTTCACGGTGCGAGAGAGCCGCGGTCGCGACATCGATGCGGCCTGTGGGCAGCTTTTTGATAGTCAAGAGGCTACGGTGGTAGCGCACTGAAGCGGGTGCCATGAATTTTCGGGGACATCTCATTTGCGGGGCCCTTGTAGGCGTAGGTATGGCCGAAGGAGCAGTTCATTTTGCATATGCTGAGCGAGGAGATTACGCGACGTGGGGTGCTCTGTTCGCCACAACGACCTTTTTTTCTCTTTTTCCAGACCTCGACACTGCTTCAGTCCCACAGCGCTGGTTTTTTCGCTGTGTTTTTGCTCTATTGCTTTATTTAGGATGGAACGAGGAATACGATCTGGCGACGCTGGTGGCGATTCTATCGCTCCTGCCTTTGCTGGACCATCATCGCGGGTGGACTCACTGGAAAGTCAGTCCGCTGATCGTCTCTGTTTTGCTCGGCGCTGCGTACGAATATTGGCGTGCTAGGCACGCTTTTCTCGGCGATTTTTCTTGGGAGAACGTACAAGGATTGATACGTGGGCATGTCGTGTATCTGTTGGCATGTATTGTGGGGTGGTATACGCACCTGGTTTTGGACGGGCGGTTTCGGATCTTTCCCACAGAAAGGGAACATCATTAGATTCCAAGTGGCTCTTCACTTTCTTCTTCGTCTTTTCCGCCCTTCTTTTTTTCGACAAATCGCTTGATTTTTCCCAAGGCATCCGGTACGAGTTCGGCCAACTGTCCCCAGCCGATTTCTTTGTCAGTGAGCGTCATTATTTGCACCTTGCCGCTCTTATCGACAACCAAGAATGCAATGGGTTCTACGCTGGCGCCCCCACCAGTCCCACTTTGCCCCTTGTCGTCTTGGCCTCCGCCGGCAGCGAATCCAAAAGAAATCTTTGAAACGGGTATGATAGTTAATTCGCCGGCATGCACAGGTTCTCCGACAACGGTTTCGGTTTGCACGATGCGATGCAGTTCGCCCATTACGCGTTCGATAAGTTGTTCTACGGCTGGCATAGCATACCGCCTTTTTAGAAGAAGCGAAGTGGTCTGGAGGTGTAGCGGGTTTGCACGTAGCGCAGACCCGCGTGAAGTGCGAAACCCAAAGCAATTAAAAGTAACGTTCCCACGTGGATGCCAATGGCGATCCGGGCCTGTCCAATGAAGCCTTGGCTACAAAAGTTCGGTACTAATTCTAAGCGTAGTCTTTTAAATGGCAAGGCCAACAGGGCGCGCTGATAGCCATAAAGCGTACCGGTCTGCATGGGATCTTCAAGTCCAAAATGGCCTCTCACTAACACATAGTAAAGAGAAAATACTTTCGGAAAGCGTTTCAGAAAACGTAGGGTAGGTGGTAAGCCTATGCGAATCCAATCCATCGCTTTCAGTTCATTTTTAGGCTTTAGCGGTTCCGATGGCGGACGGGAATGAGAGGGAGATATCGACTGGTCCTGTGTCGGTACCTCTGCTTCGGATGGCGCGCTATGGGTCGTTTTTTTCTCCGTTGATAGGCGCAAAGAGAGATGAGGAATTGCGCGGTTGAACAGAACAACACATACGTACGGTTTGCCGTCTCGTATCTGGAGTGCAATGCCCATACAGGCTCTGTACAGACCCAAGCATATCTCCGCATTGATGGGCGCACCGACCTGTGGGCGGTTTACGTGTAGCAATAACGAAACGGGCAGAATAAAGAAGAGGAAGCACCCTACAAGGAGAACGTAGAAAAAAAAATCGAGCACGGCGCCTTCAGTATCGAAAATGAGAAAACAATAGCTTTTCTAAAAACGTACGAAGGTTAGAGGTTAGAAGTCAAGGCCTGCCCTAAACCGCTTGACATTACCCTGCTTTTATGTTAGTGTTTGTCCACCTCAAGTTCACGTTTTATTGGTATTTAAATCCACTTTATATCTCTGTATTTATTAGGTTTATATGTACAGAAGTACGCGAAGAATTGATGCGGTTCTAGCGAGAATAGTGTTAGCTGTATGCGCCGTGCTATGGTCTGGTTCGTTGGCTGTTGTAGAAGGTCGCTCGACGACTGTTTTGCGTTTTTCGCACGAGGCAATTGCCTCTCCGGCTCAGCAGCAAATTAGTCTGTATTTTCAGTATTTTGTGGGTGACGGAGAGGCTATTGTGCGCTCTTATTTAAATTACCCCGAGGCAGAACTGCAGATAAACAACGCGGGTTCCGAATTGGGCAACGCCCGCATTCGTTCAACGCACGTCGAAATAGACTATAGCGAAGCGCCCTTAACGGGTGTGCGGGTTGATACACTCCACATGAATGTAAGCGCACTTGGGACTATACGCAGTGTTCCACTTGTTGTTGAAATCGAGTCTTCGGCAGTTGACGGGGTGGCGCATCGACACGAGGCCTCGCTGCGTGTCGAACCCGGACCCCAGTCTGTTTGGTCGATAATACCCCAGCAGTTGTTTAGAGGGGAATTTGCTCGTTTGACTTTGCGAGTCGGGCACGAAGACGACTTAGAACGTTTGTTGCGCGAAGTGCAATGGATTTTGCCCGAGGGGATACAGCCCAGTAGGGCTGAAGACCTTGCGTGGAATGGCGTTGTTACGGTGGGAGATACGCTCGTTGAAACAATCGAAGTCAAAGTTGACGAAAACTTAGCTGATGAGCAGCGGGTAGGCGCCCTTGTAGCAGTCGGTGAATTGCCTCCTATACCACTGGAAAAGCTGTCTTTACGAGTCGATCCTTTGCCGGAAGCTGAAGTCCTTGCAGATGTAATCGACGTTGGTCAAGAGCAGGTTGTATCTTTTCGTTGGCACAATTACAGCGCACGCAGTATGCCGGTTAATGCGCTGAGGTTAGAAGTGAATTCCGCATTTTCTGACGTGGCTCTCGTAGACGAAGAGGCCGGTGCACGCCTCGAAATGCAGGATGGTCTGCGGTATGTAACGGTTGATGAGCCCGGGCAACTAGAGCCGAATGAATATGTCCAAATTGACCTGCGCGTCAGGCCACAGCGTCCCGGTCCATTTACTTGGCGTGCATTCGCGCGTCCCCAAGAACGGGAAGATTTTATCCCGCTGACTGGAGACTTATTGGTTATGGTAGCTTGGCCAGAAAGAGAAAAGACAGCGCGAAATCGCGCTGTACCAACAGATTTAGAGTTGGTATCAGCGTCTTTCCTGCACGCTCTTGATGAACAGATGGGGTTGTTACCGATCAACCGGGACGTGCCCATATATTTAAAAGGCGATGTGAAAAACGACGCAAACTGGATCGTAGAAGATGTGCTGGGGGAAGTTGTGCGCGCGCGTGGGCATCGGCTGCTAGTACAGGAACCGGAAAAGGGTGCTGAGGCAGCTGTTATACGATATCGCCTTGTCAGCTCGCGCGTAGTATACTCTTCTGGAGGAGGTTTACCTCTGTTAAAAAAAAGTAAGGTTAGAGAAGCATATGGCGATTTAGTTCTTCGCCTTGTAGATCAGCGGGACCAAGTGGTGCGCTGGGAACGGCGTATACGCTCTTACAAGAAAGACTCAGTGCCTGGAGCCAGTGCAGATATCCTTGGGGGAGAAGCGGTAAAGCGCGCGATGATTGAAGCCGATAATAAAATGGTGGAACGCGGTCTCTCCGCTAGTATTATCGGTGGTTTAGTTTATATATTCTTCATACTTTGATTTCGTAGCCTATAAACCTGAGCGAGGTAGTGCGTGAAGTTTATACTGGTCCCTCTGCTGATCATAGGCATGTTTATCTCCTTTGCCGTAGCCCTAGTAGCCATGCTCTTTTTTACCCAGACAATCAAGACGCCTCAGGAGTTGGTCGACCTTGTTCTTGGCAACAAAGATTCTACTAACGTGTTCGAAGAGTTTAGCCAGCCGGAGGATCGCTTGCGCGAACTGGCCAAGCTGACAGAGGATTATAAAGAGCGTTATGATGCAATGACCGCTCAGGCCACGGCCCAAGCCGAAAGCTTGGCAAAAGCGGGAACGGAATTGGGACTAGATGAAAAAAAAAGTGAGCCAGTCTCACAGTCTGATTCAGCTTCTGTGCGTGAACGTGAAAAAAAGCTGAAGCAATTGGCCAAGTTTTACGATAAGATCAAGGCTCAACGCGCGGCAGAAATCCTGGAAAACGGCGGTGAACTCAGCGATACGACCGTCGCTGAGTTGATGATGATGTTACAGCCTCAACAGATGGCCAAAATTATGGGTAATATGGACGCCAAGTTTGCGGCGCGCATTACAAAGGTTATGAAAGAGCTGCCTAGTAAATAGGAATAGAGTCGTTATGGCGTGGATTTATATAGCGATTTCAATCGGCTTAGCCGGATTTCTCGTTTGGATCATAGTCGACTATTTGAATGTGTTTTCGGGCTTGAAGCCAAAAGCACAACTCGCGCGGCAAGAAATCCGCGAGTGTGAAATGCGTATAAAAAGCGAACTGGTTGCGACCAGTGAAACCAAGCAAGAGGTCGATACATTGCAACAGGAAATATCTGATTTGGAGAAAGAGCTTGATAATATGCAAAAGAAAGTCAAAAAGGTTCGCGCGCGCGAGCAACGACGCAAACCGACCAAGTTTAAGCTGGAAGACTAAAAGCGCTGTAAGCGGGAGGGCGTGGTTGATTGGTTGCCTCCGTGCAGCGGACAAGATATAGGCACCGCTTCGTTCTTAATAAAAATGTCCTCGCTCTGATTGGGACAAAAGCGCGTAGCCAGTTTGTGTGAATCCGTGCAGGTAGTCAGCCGCTCAACCAGCGTTTCTGGATAATCGAACTTTTCTTGGGTCATACTTTTGTAGGGCTCCACCTTGTCGTAGACTTCTTTCATAAATTGTGCCCACAAGGGCAGGGCTGCTGCTGATCCTGCCTGGCGCGGCCACAGGCGCAGACTCGGATTATCCATGCCGACCCACACACCAGCTACCAGGTGTGGCGTGAAGCCAATAAACCAAGCATCCGTATAGTCGTTTGTAGTCCCCGTTTTACCGGCAGCATCTGGGCGAAAGCGATGGCGCGTTCGTATGGCACGACCCGTGCCACCGACTTCGTCTATTACTGAGCGCATCATGTCGGTCATTACGATGGCAACGGCTGGTCGCAGCACTTCTCTCTTGCTGCCGCTTTCCCTGCTAAAGATCGCGTTTCCATCCTTGTCTTCTATTCGCTCAACAGAGAATGGTTGGACGTGAATGCCTCTGTTGGGAAATACGGAATAAGCTGAGACCAAGTCTAATAGGAGCACCTCACTCGTGCCTATGCCAATAGAGGGAATTGCGCGAATCGGGGTAGAAATACCCATATTGCGCGCATAGCGACGAATCAGAGGTGGGCCAATCTCATCGGCTAATTTAAGTGCAATTAGGTTTCGCGACTGTTTAAAACCGTCTCGTAACGTCATGGGGCCTTTAAATTTTTTATCGTAGTTTTCTGGATCCCAAAACTCGCCCGTTGTCTTATTGTGTAGCGTGATGGCGTTGTCATCAAGTACATCTACCGAAAATCGGTTGTTATCGATGGCGGCCGTGTATACAAACGGTTTGAAGGATGAACCTGGTTGGCGTTTGGCCTGAGTGGCTCGGTTGAACTTACTTTCGTTGAAATCGCGTCCTCCAATCATGGCCAGAATGCGCCCTGTCTTCGGGTCTAAAGCGACAAACGCGGCTTGAACCTTGGCAGAATCGGGCAGTCCTTCAGAAGAATCCTGACGCGCTAGATAAGCGTTGACGTTCTGCTCAACGCGCTGCGTCTCGCTGGCGTAGAACTTTTCAGCAATGCGCTGAAGGCGAGAATCCAGAGTCGTGCGCACCGTGAATCCTTCTCTGTAAATCGAGGTGCCCAAGTCGCGTTGCATCTGTTGGCGCACGTGTTCTACGAAGTAGGGCGCTAGGTCGTAGGTCTCATCGCGCGTGCGCAACCGGGTGACTATAGGCTGTCGGCGTAGGGCATTGTAGCTTTGCCGCGATAGTTTTCCGTTATTGACCATACTAAAAAGTACTTGGTTACGGCGTTTCAAAGCACGCTCAGGGCGGCGTATTGGACTGTAGCCGTTGGGGGCTTTTAGCAAGCCCGCCAAAAGAGCGCTTTCTAGTACGTTGAGTTCGGCTACGTCTTTGTCGAAATAGTATCGGGCTGCTGCTTTTAACCCGTGCGCACCGTGGCCAAAATAGACCTTGTTGAGATACATGGTGAGTATCTCTTGTTTGGTGTAGAGACGCTCAATGTAGACTGCAGTTATTTGTTCGCGGACCTTACGGGCATAGGTTTCTTTTACGGCCTCCAAAGACGCACTGCCGCGCTGATTGCCCACTTTTTCTACAAATACGTTGCGAGCTAATTGCTGTGTGATCGTACTAGCGCCTTGGGCTGTTAAGCTAACGGTTCGGATATTAGCAATGATTGCGCCGAAAATGCGTTGTATATCGATTCCCCAATGAGAGAAAAAGCGCTGATCCTCAATAGAAATGAGTGCGTCTCGCATGGATTGTGGAATTTCTTCGTAGGTGAGGATTTCGCGATTCTCTTCTAGGAAATCCTTTAGGTGCTGGCCGTCTTCTGAATAGACTTTGGTTATTCGCTTTGGTTGAAAGGTCCACGCAGCAATATCAGGTAGATTGTCGTTAAAGAACAGATAAAAACTCACCAAAGACAAAGCATAGATAGAAAAAAATGCTGCTATATATAGAGCGATGCGTTTTGCCATGATCCCCACTGGAATTGTTTAGAAAATATCCCATCGCATCCTGTAAATGTCAAGAAAGTGAGCCCTTTTGGAATTTGTGTAATAATATGAGGAAGTGGTTTGGTGACTTATGTAGAGCTAAATACTACTGGCGAAGCCCGTAGAAGGATCCAAAAGCCGCCCTTACCGGGGTGATAAGAGTCTACCGTATAGGTGGGGCTATTACACTAATCGCATGGATGCTTGCACACCCGAACGGCACGTAGCCAATCTGGATTCTTATTTCCGACTGGCTACTATAGATGGAGAGTCCCTAACGTAACTAAAGGATTTTTTATCGATAGTAGCCTCTGACGTGTCGCGTGTTATACGCCTCGACGTATTCTAGATGTGCTTCGCTTTGTGGATAGCGCTCTCCCGTTGGGTAGGGATAAGATGACATACCGTGAAAAGGGAGAGGTTCAACCGTTTGCGAGTAGGCCGAGTGAAAATCCATATCTTTACCAAACCCACTGGCGTATAGCATAAAGCTGCGTTTTGTGCCTGGAGCAGGTGGATGCAGATCGTCAGCGGAGAATTCGAAGCTCAACTCGTCTCCGTGAAACATGATGGCGAAACGGTCGTCTGTTGCTTGGACGAGCTCTGTAACGGGTCCCAAGCGTGTGTAAGACCCGGCGTGTGTGCCCCAGGGAGCTTCGGTGTGGAGTCTGTCGTAGTGATAGCGAAAGGCGAAAGTGCCATTAATTGATGTGTGAGCCGGGTAGCCGCGCCAGCTCAGGTCGGCTACTGTGGGAAGGAGCCGCTGGATCTGTAGCGGAATCTGACGAGACGACCCCACGAGAAACTGATCCCAATATATCGCCGCGTTAGTCGTTATACGAATGCGGTAGTCTTTCGTCCCGAAAGCGCCTTTCAAATCAAAAAGCATGTGCTTTGGTAAGCCTGCGGGTCGGCCCATGTCGGCGCTCAAGAGACGCCAACCACCGCGACCGTCAGATGCTTCTATGCGAGGGGGAGAAAGGGTCAATCCGCGCTGTGAAGCAGCCCAATTAGAGCTTGAGTGGGCGTAATCCACCCAGCCATACGCGAGTAGTACGGGATTTTCTGTATTGCTTAAATCCCCTAGGTCGAGCGTAATGCTGTATTCTTCGGCATACCCGTGTATGTCAGTCAGGTCAAAGTCGTCGTACCAGACGTCGTCAATTTCAGTTAATTTGTCCAAGATGGGCTCACCTTCACCGTCTCTCGCGTCGCGAGGAGGACGTAGTTCGGACAGGGGATAAAGTGCAAAATCTGGATAGGGTGGAGCCGATAGTAGCCGTTCGTTGGGGTACACTGTAACGTCGGCGGGATGGTCAACGACAATCAGTTCGAGGCCGTCCATGTAAATAATTTCCTCAAGCTGATTTGCCAACTTAAGCGTATAGCGACCGTCGCGGACTGCGAGCGCATCGAGCGGCACGTATTCATCGCTGTCCGGATAATAGTATTGACCAGGTGCAATAAAATAGCCAATGATTCCACCTCCCAGTATATCAGTGACGAAGCGGTACTGTTCGCCATCCCATGCATACAGAATGGGGCACGAAGTACCTTTCCGGTCCAGCTCCTTCAGGGCCAAACGCTGTCTGGCACCTGTGGCCAATTCAGTCTGGCGGACTCCGCCAGGCCACAAGATGCGAACAAACTCTAAAGAGTCGTTCTCGGCCAAGCCAAATAGCAACTCTTCTTCTACATGGCCGTTGCCGCGGACTTCGCGTTTTTGAAGTCGGTTTTCGGTCTTAATTTCGACCTTTGTTCCGATGCCTGGTCGGTTGCTGTTGAGTCCTTGTAAGGCAATACGAACCCAGCGTCCACCCTCTGTCTGATTGAACACCAATTTGCCAGCGCTCCACAAGTCGGTCCGTCCATCTCGGTCAAAATCTGCAACGACGGCGGGATAGGCGGAAATACCCTCTAAGAGCCGCTCTACCTCTTTGAAATTTCCTTCGTACCAGGAGAGTAAAACGGCTCCATCCGACTTCAGAGCCCACAGGTCGAGATCGCCGTCATTATCTAGGTCCGCACTGAGTAGCTGCTTTACATCGGTCAGCGATATGGTTTGCCGCTGCGCGAATCCCACACCTGCTTCGTTGTGCCATAGCTCGGTTCCAGTATCAGTGGCCAGTACTAAATCCATATAGCCGTCCTGGTCAAAGTCTTCCGCGGCCAGCGTCTGGGCTGCTATTTGAGGCAGTCCCAGCGCAGGCGCTACGTCACTGAACGTGCCGTCGCGGTTATTGCTGTACAAGTGCACGGCCGCGTCCGAAAGGGCGAAAAAATCCACGTCTCTATCGTCGTCAAAGTCGCTGAATACCACGCGACGTATAGGAGAGACTTCCGCCATAGTCGAGCTTGCAGTGACGTCATTGAAGCCGGCCTGGCCATTGTTGGCCAGTAGGTAATGCTGCTCTGTGTCCATGAGCAGAAGATCGAGGTCACCATCGTGGTCGATATCAGCAGCTGCTGCACGCTGAGATGGGGGTAATTGTGCCATAGGTGTCCAGTTTGTTCCGTCGAATTGCATTATAGCTGTAGTTGGACCGCTTAGGACGAGCTCTTGCTGATCATCATTGTTCAAGTCAACCGCCAAGGCGAAGTGGATACGCTCCGGCATGCTATTCATAGTAACCGATGATTGCCCGTTCAGGTAATGAGCAATTGGGTCTCCGCTCAAGACGCCAATCGCTCCGTCTGCACCGCTGTTGATCAGGGTGGCAAAGAGGGGAGAGACTGCAACGTCTTTCGAGGCTCGGAAGGTGAAAGGACCCATACGGTCATCTGCACTAGTGTTGGCCCCGCTCGCGTCGCTTAATACTTCGGCATAGCGTCCCTGTCCTTGGTACGAAGAGCTGACGCCTTGATGACCGGCCTGGCTCAGGTTGTTAAAGGTTTCTAGGGCTGATCGCCAGTCGTCTGTATTGCCGAGTCTACGATGTGCATTGGCTAGGCCGTAATAAGCTGAAATATTGTAGGGATCCAGGCGAATAGCCTCTTTGAAATCATTAATCGCCTTCTCGTTTTGTCCGATTTTAGCACGCACCTGCCCCAGATAATAACGGACGTGCGGGTCGTCCGGATCTGCTTGTGCCACCGTGTTGAGAGAGTTCAGTGCTTTCTCGTGCTCTTTTCCCTGCGCATTAAAAATGAGCCCGAGTGTATAGTGCGCCTGTAGCAGGGAGCCGTCGCTCGCGATCGAGTTTTGTAGCGAGGTGGCCGCGCTGTCATACTTACCCAAGCTGTAAAGGGATATGCCTAGATTAGCATGAGCAACAGCGTACGAGGGAAAAAGAGCGATAGCCTTCTCGAACTCGTTACGGCCGCGCGTATAATTATGCTGATCCATGTAGACGACGCCCTGATTGTTGTGCCAGCGCGCTCTTGAAGGGACTTTATTTCCACTCTCGGTAACCTCATCTTGTAGTCCTGAACATGATGCGCCGAGACCGGCGAACAGAGTGCAAAAAATGGCGGTGGTTGTCTTGACTAGTCTATTCGGCATGCTTATATTAAACTCCCTGTAATTTTGACCTTAAAAGCGAGAGTAGCTCAGTTGGTAGAGCCCCACGTTGCCAACGTGGTTGTCGCGAGTTCGAATCTCGTCTCTCGCTCCACTACTCAACGCGCCGCCGGAATGCATTCCGGCGGCGCGTCCCTTTTTTAGAATATACCCTAAATATGTTGTGCG
Organism: uncultured bacterium; assembly: GCA_964011675.1. Lineage (GTDB taxonomy): Bacteria > Latescibacterota > UBA2968 > UBA8231 > UBA8231. The sequence continues at coordinate 36,951 of CAXGPR010000001.1, read as the reverse complement.
AAAAGGCCTATCTCTCCGGATAAGGTCCTTTTATTTCGATCTTAAATTGGTCACTCTGTTCTCGCGTAGTTGAAGCAAAGCGGGAAGCAAAGTTACTGAGGTGATAAAGCAGCAGCCCAGCCCCACTAAAGAGAGCACGCCAATAGAAGTCAGAGCAGGGTGATGGGCTGGCACAAGGCCAGAAAAACCGACCATAGTTGTAAGTGACGTCGCTAGTAGGGCCATCCCCGTTGTACGCAAGACGAGGCGAAGTGACTCCCTGCCTGCTTCGCGATAGCGGTGGAAAACGTGTACGCCGTTATCGATGCCCATGCCTATTATAGTTGGGAATGCAACCATGTTGTATAGGTTGAGCTTTATGTCAAAAAAATACATGAACCCCATGACCCAAACAAGCGCTGTTAACAGGGGTGTCAGGATGAGGAAAACATCGATAAAAGAGCGAAGGTCTATCAGAAGTACTAGCGTGACAACGGTCAGCGTTAATACGACGGCTAGCGTACTGTCATCTAACATAACGCGTAGCATTTCGGCTATGATGACGTGAGAGCTCGATGCGTAGTAGGTCTTTTCCGAAGGCGTCTTAAAAGTGCGTATTTCATCGGCAAACCGGATGGCGTTGCGGCCGTCTTTAAGCTGGACAGAAGCATTAATTGCAACGAAGCTGAGAATCTCACCGCTTTTGCTCTTAAACTCATTTGTCAGGTCTTCTGGGAGGTCATACAGCGTTAGTTTCTCAACCTCAACATAGGGACTCAGTGAATCGACCTGTGCACGTTGCTCTTCGTTAAAAAGACCTGCGTTGTTGTCCAATAGAGAGCGAATATCACTGATGATTTTTAGCTTTTGGTCCTGCTGTTGAGGTAGCACGGAGTAAACGCTTTTAACCGATTTAATAGTGGAAGAGTCTCCGTTGGTTGCCCGAATCAATTTTACGGTCGAAACGACTTCCATGGCGTCTTCGTAACTTTCGGTCAACACGATGGCCGGTGATCTGACCTCCTTTATGGATTCAGGCAAGCTGCCCCGGTCTTCACCGGCCTTTGATGCAGGCTTAAGCTTACTAAAATCGTACTCAAATTCGATGTGGTTTGTGTGATAGAGTGAATAAAATGTGACAACTATCCCGAAAAAAAGCGTGATCAGCGGGGCGGGATACGTGCCTCGTCGTAAGAGATGCACCGGGGCGTCTTGGCGTGCGAGTCGCACGATTCTAAGACGTTCTCCTAGCACGATAAACGCGGGGCAAATAACGATCATGGCTACGAGCGAAAAAATGATACCCGTGCCGACAATAAAGCCAAATTCAGAAAATCCCTTAAAGTCCGTTATGAGTAGGGAATAGAATGCGATCGCGGTGGTTACAGCCGTTGTCGTAAGAGCGCTCCCCGTGTGAACTACGGTTTCGGTTAACGCACGTTCAACGTCTGTTCCACGCCTTCTGGCCTCGCGATAGCGCGCAAAAATGTGTATGCCGAAGTCGATGCCAAGCCCGAAGAGAATGGCAAATAGCCCAACGGTGATCATGTTGAGGCTGCCGATAAACAGGTAGGTCATGCCAAAGGTCCAAGCTAAGCTCATCAGAAGCGGTAGGGCTATGATGAGAGATGCGAGTACCTGGCGGAAGTAAATGGAAATGAGCAATAGGACGCCGATAATGCTGTAGGCAGCAGTCGATTTAAGATCTTGCATTATAATCTTAATTTGACTTGCGCTGTTTTTAAAACTGCCCTTATAAGCATACTCGATGCTGGGATGGAAGCGCTTGGGTTTGATGGATGTTATGATCTGATCCAAACTCTCCATAAGTGCTTGCGAAAACTTGACATCGGTTATTACGCCGGCCGGATAGAGTCGAAGTATGACGCCGTTTTCCTCTTTTGTCAGTATATATGAATCGTAGCGGGCGGTCCGTTCGGACTTGGAATCTACCTTGCGCTTGTATTTGTCTTCGATGTCAGAGAAATCTAAAGAGGTGTCTTCTTCATCATCGAGTGCAAAGTAGAGAGGGGATTGTTTCAGCTTTTCCAGCTCAATATGATCGTCAATCCGACTGTGTATCTGTTGCAGATCCTCTAGGTCCATATAAAGCAAACGGTTATTTCGTAGCAACTCTTTTTTACTATCATGTGTGCTGAGCGAACTGATCAGCGGATTGCCCCTTAGGGAATCGGAAAGCACCTTCATGAAATCGACGGCTCGGTCCAGGTCGTCGCTGGTGATGACGACCATGAGAGGACCGATACCGCCAACGCGCGCTTTAATTCGGTTCAGTTCGTGCACGCTTTCATAGTCATCGGGCAACAGGTCGGCAAAGTCAGTCTTAATATTTCCTGCTAGTTTTGCAGCGAAAAAGCCCGAAAAAACTGACACAAATAGGCCGAATACAATGATGCTGATGTGGTGATGGTATATGTGGTGAACCAATCGCTGATAGTTGATGCGCATGGTGTAGATTATTTTTTACTTTCCAACAGGCGGGCTAGCTGTTTTTCTAATTGTGTAATGAGCTGTTCGTACGATTTCTTTTTTATGTAACGCTCGTAGCGTCGCCGGTTGCCTTCGGCAGTGCTAGCTCCATCTATTGCCAAATCGTATACGCGCCACTGGTTTTCTCGCTTGTGAAGACCGTATGAGATGGTCACGGTTTCTCGTTCCAAGGGAACAGATGCAGTTACAGTGGCTCTGTCTTCTTTAATCTTTTCCCCCACGTAGCTTATATTACCCTCGCGGTAGTAGCGCAAAAAGCTGTCAAAATTCTGTTCGCGAATGATGCCGCTGAAGGTGTTTATAAAATGAGCCTGCTGCTCTGGAGTGCGCTCTTGCCAGTAGGCGCCTAGCGCAAGTTTGCTGAGTTCGCTGAAATCGAATACGGAATTTATACGGTCCTTAATAGAGTCTTGGAGGGCGGTGCTTAGGGAGTCAGTGGGAGTGTTTTTGAGCAATGCATTGACCTGTTTGTCGTGCATTTTTAAAAAGGCTATGGGAGTTTGCTCTGTGGACGCTTCTGAAGCCTGAGCACGTAACGGCAAAGCAAATAGGAGTAAAAAAGCCAAGGAATAAAGACCGTAATGTTTCATGATTTCACCTCGCTGAGAACGCTGTCGCGGTGGTGCCGCCCTCGCGGTGGTGCCGCGTTATTGGGGGCAGTGTTGCACAATCGTCCACTATTTGACGCTTCGTTAGTGCTTCGCGTTTCCACACGCGTAAATTGGCGTAGTAGGCCTCGGCATATGAGCGAGTTGAATTGGCGTCGGTTAGCAAGCCCAGGCCAATCGTGCGATCCGCAGGAGAACCTCCCAGCTTCAGCTTGTGGTCTCTTTCTAAATCTACTTGCTCAAATGTCCATCTACCGCGATTTGAATCGCCGCTTTCCAAAACAAAAAACCAAGGCCTAAAAATTTTATTGCGTCGTCCAATTGTTCCCTCAGGTAGCGTTGAACTCCAGACGTACTTGAGCTGTTTGGGCACGTGCAGCCAGTTTTTTGAAAAAATGACATAAAGTCCTGCTGCACTATCGTTAGCGTAGTTGAGAAACTCATTTCCGCCGGGTGGGAGCACGTCGGCACGCCAGCACCACGTCATGATGGGGTATTCTCGAGGGTTCCAGTGGACAAACTTGCCGAGTATGACTGAATAGCCTGAGTCGGCTGCCGCCATGTAGGATTTTTCACCCGTGCGCTGCACGCGATATAGCAGGGGTTTGTTCTGGTCTTTATCTCGCCAAGCGCCCCAATCTATCGGTGTCTGACCTGCTGGCGTGGTGGAAAAGTCGTCCAGTAATACATATGGGGTGTCTGCTAGTTGGCTCATTAGGACGGGGAGAGAGTAGTTTCCGTCCAGCACATCTTCACCCAAGGCCCGATAATACGCTCCTAATTCTCGGTCATCGACGGTTATGCGCTGCACGCGCCCGCTGTCTGCTGTTGGACTGAATTCGAGCGTTAGGACATGCTCGCCTTCTTCGTTCACTGCGGCGACTGTGGCGCTGCTCGTCTCGCCCTCGTCCTGCATGGAGCGCAGAGAAAGACCCCGCAGATTGGGCTTGTCTAGGTGGTGCGCTATGTCGCGCACTAGCCGGTCGCGCAGGGTTTGTGCAAGTCGCTGCTCGTAGGCTTCGATCAGTTCGTCAAATGCGTCCTCTGACAGGACCTCTTCGTAGGATTCCAGACTCTGTTCAACGTAGTTGCCAAAAGAACGATCCGAGAGTGCATGGACGTCGACCCAGTCGGCAACGAGCGTTTCCGCGATCTGAAGTCCGGAGCGTTCGGGCTGTTGTATCTGAGTGTGTAGTTGGCTCAGGGCTTGGGTGAAGGGCTGGGGTTGGGCTTGACATGTAATCGCCGCTATGAAACCTAACAATAGGGTGTATTTGAGTCTGTTAATCATTGCGTAAAGATCTCGGATCCTCACTGCTCAGCTGCTGTCCTCCACAGGCCATTTCTAGCGTGGCTACGCTGACGTTGAAGTCGTAAACAGATTGGAAGTACTGCTGTTCAATGAGCGCCCAACTCTCAAAAGCCGATATGAGTTCCTTCAGCTGATCTGGATCGAATTCATACTCGTTCTTGGCCTCTTTGAGCCACTGGCGCGCTAGGCTGCGGCTTTTACGAGCCGCCTCGAGGTCGCTCTCTGCTCGAAGGTACTGGACGTGGGCTCTCTGCACGTCGAGCTGTGCGCCTCGTTGCGCTTGCTCTTTCATAGAGGAGAGCTGACGGTATTCGGCCTCTGCTTTGGCCACATCGGCCGCTAATAGGTGGAACTCAAGAGACTGACGAACGCCAATAAAGGCGGCGCCGCTAAACAAATTGAATTCGTCTTTGACAAACGGATTGCGCTGGTCAGTGCGTCCCGGAGCAATGGCAAATCGCACGCCTCCTCCGATAAATACCTGCGGTTTGTACGCTTCTTTTGCCGCCCTATGTAGGGCTTTCGTCGCTGCGATGCCCGCCTGTAACTTGCGCCAGTCGGGCCGCTGTGAAAGCGCTCGTGTTTGAAGGGCATCGAGGTCTATTTCATGCGTCTGAACGGGAGCAAGCCAGCGGGCGCTTAGTTGAAGGGGAGCCGCGTCACCTATTCCGGTCTGCCACGCTAATGCGCGCTGGGCTAGGTCGAGTTGAGTTGCTGCTTCTCGCTCCTGCTTATTCAACTCAATTAGCGCTAGCTCGAACTTAAACAGACTAGACATGGGCAGCGTTGGGGATCCTTCTATTTCTCCGCGCTGTCCCTCAAGCTCTTCCTGCATCTTTTGGACCAAATTGAGTAGGTCTTGGGCCAGCAGCATACCGTGATAGAGCTTTTTAACCTCGAATGCAGCCTCGTTCTGGGCTTTGAGGAGATCGGCCTCCTCTACTCCTACGCCGTTTTCTGCTGCCGACTGAATCTGTCGGCCACGACTAAACGGGTAAATGGGCTGTATAAATTCCAGTTCAGTTCGGCCAAATGGTCCCAACGGGCGAACGCCCGAAGTATCGGAAGGGGGATTAAAAATATCTCCCTTGGCCTCGGGCACTAAACCACTCTCAATATCTAATCTTAGACGAGGAAGAAAGCGCGTAGACGTCACTTTACGCAGGTCGGCAGTCGAAGCTGCCACTTTCCATCGGGCAGCGGCCACTTCCATGTTGTTTTCGAGCGCACGATTTACTAAGTCCTGCAGCTCAAAGGTTTGCGACGGATTTTGGGCTATGAGAGGCAAGCTGAAAATGAGGGAGATCAGAAGAAGGGTCAATTGTAATGGAGCTCCTGCTGGCCTGTGGGCAAATTAGTCCTGATGGGGGGCTGTCTGCTACTCTTATCCAGTCCCCGTTCGAGCACTTTGCGACTTAGGTACGTTAGAAAGAGCCAGCCGACAAAAATCCAAAAGACTTTACGCATCCGCTTTGCCAAGCCGAGGGACAGGCCGACAGCAGGATTCAACCCGAGCGCTGCTAGGAGAAACACTTGGCCTCCTTCCAATACCCCGATATTGGAGGGCATGAAGAAGAAAAGACTATTGATAATGACCGTAAGCGATGTGACCAGAAATGCAACGGGAAAAGTGATACTAGGCTCTAGAAAGCGGAGTATCACATACGTTTCGCAGGCTCCGAGCATCCAGCCTATGCTGTGAAAAAAAAGCACGAGAAAGAAGCGTTTCTTGTGGGTGCGATAAAAGTGACCGATGCTGGCATCAATATGGGTGGCTCTTTCCAGCCGCCCTTTCACGCCGTTTGTTTGCACGCCCAACTTCTTCAAAATGAGGACAATCGACGAAAACAAGTGCTGCTGTTTTTTCCACAATAGCAGCACAAGCGCGATGGCCGTCGCCATAAGGGCACCTAATCCCAGCTGAATGGCGAGGGGAAGGTCTATGGGCAAATCCCAATGGAAGAATACTAGACTCAGGCCGAGCATAGTGAACCCAATGCCCGTAAGCGTCTGAGCCGTTTTATTGATAACGACGGCGCCGAGATTGCTCCAGGTAGGAGTTTCGCTCTTAAGGAGATAGGCTTTAAGCGGCTCTCCTCCAAGGTTGGCTAACGGTGTGAGTTGGCTAACGGCCTCGCCCGCGAGTTTGGCCATAAATAGCGAACGAAGTTGAGGACGTCCCTGTTCAGGAGAAAAGGCAAAGCTCCAGGCAATTGAGTTAGTTATATGCCAAGAGCAGGCCAGCACCAACGCGAGTGGGAAAGACCATTTGAGAACGGCTAAGTTGCGTCCGACCTCGTCGGGATCCATCGCGCCGATTAAATAACCCAGAAACAGAAGCCCGATACCGGGCATTGCGACTTTAAAGAATTTCATCGCAATCTCTCTGCTTCGCTAGTTGCTGAGGATGGGCTGGTCCGTGCGCTCTTTTTGTAGGAGCGCGTCATTGCGGGCCGCGAGAGTAGCACTGCAGCTGCGGTCAGATGTAATACCGTGACCAGAAACCAATAGACCAGGGCTAGCTGATTGGCTGCACAGGCTAGGAATACATAGAAGGAGAAAAAATCCCGCTTGGCGACAAAACCGTAGCGCTCCATCAACTTTTGTACCCAGCTCTTTTCCGCTTCATCGACCTCCTGAGTGAGGGCGCGCAGGTAGTCCTGTAGACTGCCGCTGCCCGTTTTTTTGGCATAGCTATACATGACAAATAGCGTGACAAACATAGCGGCAATAGAGGAGATGCCGACATATGTGTAAAGCGACTCTCCCTCGTGTAAGCGGATCATGCCAACGAGCGTGCCCAAATAGCCGCAAAGGTAGGCAAAATTATCCGTTACGGTATCAAACCAGGCGCCGAATTTAGATTCGCAAAGCTTAACTCGGGCTACCTCGCCATCGCAGCGGTCAAATACGGCAGCCAGTTGCCAGAGGATTCCGCCGATTAGCAGCGTGCTGTAATCACGCGCTATACTAACTAGATAAGCGCTGTAGAGGCCTGTCGTCAACACCAAGAGAACGGTGATGGCGTGCGGGCTGAGGCCCGTTTCGACTAGCAGCTTACTCGTGGGTATGGAAAGTCGTGCGTTGATGTGGCGAGAGATGAATCCGCTGGTTGTCTTGGTTACCTGACCAAAAAGCATGTCTTTAACCTGATGGACTCCACCGGGTTGGTCGACGCGCCGCCAGAGCGCGCGTTCTGCGACGTCAAAGTGTATATCATCGACGTTCTGCTCTGCCAGCAGGTTCCACGGCTGTTCTTTTTCGCTCAAAAGCGCAGGTGGGAACGCCGATGGATGACAGCAAAACGCCCCGCTAGATACGAGATTTGTGCGATCTTCAGTTTCGTCAAACTGTGGATTTGCCCGGTACAAGAGGCCTTTTTGCTGCGGATGCGCAGTGGATAGAGCGACGAGCGAAGACGCTGTGCGCAAATAGGATAACCACTCTGAAATAGAAGAGTGATGATGAACATACTCACCGAGGAGAAGCAGATATGGGGCTTCTGGATCGGGCAGGGTAGGATGATTTCCGTGCGTTACAAATTCAACTTGAACGGGCAGTTTTTGCGTGATAGGCGTGAGGTTAGGTGTTGACTCTTTAGGCAATAAAACGCTGATGTGCTCCATGCCCGCACGCGTGAGCGTGCGTATTTGTCGATCCAACAGATTTAGTCCAGCTACGCGGCGTCCGACGAGCGATCCTCCTATGGGGCCTTGGGGGAAAAGTAGCACGGCCTGACGTATCAATTGGATTCTCTCGTCTGTGCTGCTGTGACTGGAGCAGCGGTGTATAGATGCACATTTTTACGCACGCGTTCCAAATCGTGGGGCGTGTCGACGTCTGAACAGGGGAATGCTTCGGAAAAACAGCAGTTAATGGGAAGTCCTCGTTCGAGCATATGCTGTATTACGACAGGGAAATGGCTGTTCAAAGCGCCCTCGTCTAGTACAGTATCTTCCAGGGCTTCGCGCAGGATGCGAACGCCTCTGTCGCGAAAAAGAAGCATGCCGAGCGATTCGGCGTCGGCATCCTCACAGGCCAACGTCTTACCTATGTGCGACACGTTTCCATCGTGTAGGCAGATCTTCATATCGTCTGGAAGGTAGATTCCCTTGCGTGCGGCTAGTACCGTGCAGGCTGCCTGTTTTCTGATCAGCGTTTGGACGCTGCGTGGGTGAAAGATGTTGTCTCCATTGAGCAGGATGAAGTCTTCGCTCATCTCACTGCGCGCAACCCAGAGCGAAATCAAATTATCGGAGACCGCATAGAATGGATTGTAAAGCAGCTTAACCGTTGGGCTGGCAACTCGTTTGAGCGTAGCGCGCACTCGGTCTATTCCAAATCCACACACAACGACGACTTGGCTGATTCCAGCGGTTTCCAGATGATAAAACTGGCGTTCTAACAAAGTCATTCCCCCCACATTCAAAAGGCACTTGGGGGATTCTGCCGTGAAAGGCCAGAGCCTGCGACCTCGGCCAGCTGCGAGAATGAGAGCTTTCATAGTACGAGGCAATGAGTATCGCGACAGCGGCTTTTCAAGGGCCGAGCGAACGGGGCCAACATCGGAGAGCAAAATACTGAAAGGCGGCCCCTAAAGGTATCGGTGTCATAAAAAAGGGTGCAGGAAAGACCGTGTAAGATGTGTCTTAACTGCTTAAAATAATTTATAGATAAAGTGCTTTTTAGTCAATTGACAGATGGGGTTCTAACCTACTGAAATTAGGGGGAGAACGCGCGTTTTTCCAGTTAGTATTACCTTGTTATGTGATAGTGCATCGAGAGATGTGACAAATTTATCAAGGGAGCTTGACTCGAATTGGCATCATCGGCACCAATGGGGCCCAACGATTCGAACGGTGCGGAAGAGCGGCGTGATGTAAAGGACTTAGCTCGAGGTGGTTTTATCACCTTTGTGGGTAAGCTGGGACGCGCTTCGCGCGGAGCCTTTCTTTGGGTAATCACGCTGCTCATGGGGCTAGATGTCCAGGGATATTATTCCCTAGCTTGGGGCATCGTTTCGACGTTAAATAAAATCGCTCGCTTTGGCATGTTGCGCGGTGTAGTGCGCTTTGTCGTAGCGGAACGGGCTCAGGCAGAGGGACACGGCGAGCGGGCGGTGGGCACGGCGCTGTTGATAGTTTCTATCTGCTCTGTCGTAATAAGTGTCGGGGTGTATTTCAGTGCCGATGCTATAGCCTCTTTCTATGATAAGCCGATTGCTTCTGCGTTGCAGATAATGGCTCTTTCGGCGCCGTTCATGGCCGTGTGCTGGGTGTTTGTATCGGCTATTCGGGCGCTACGCATCGTCTCATACGGTGTTTATGTGATGTCGGTAGCTGGGCCTCTCATCCTGTTGGTAGGGGGGTTGGGCGTGGGATGGCTTGATTTGGGATTATATGGCGTGGCTTGGGTCCAACTCACGATGGCTGTGTGCATAAGCTTATTGGCAGCATATTTTTTCAGACATTTTTTTTCGCTCCGGGCGTGCTTTCAGCACATGCGTCAGCCCCTGTGTTTGCGGGAAATGACGCATTTTTCTTTCCCCGTCATGGTAACCGATCTGCTCTATGCCGTATTGACTCAACTCGACGTTCTGATGCTGGGCTTCTTTGTCTCCGCGGAGATGGTCGGCGTGTACGCGCTCGCTAGAAGAATTGCTAGCGCAATGCTGAAGGCTCCTCAGGCATTTGACCCAATTTTTAGCTCGGTTGTAAGTGATCTTGCAGTGAATACGCGCTATGACGAATTGAGTGCGCGTTTCAGCGTGCTCTTCCGCTGGATCCTGACAATTAACTTGCCAATCTTTGCCTCACTACTCATCGTAGGCGATCTGCTGCTCATCATGATTGGCGGAGACAAAATGCAGGCACTGCCCGAAGGGGAAGTTGCAGCGGGGCTGCAGGTTCTCTTCGTGCTCAGCGTAAGCATGATGCTGCAAGGTTCATTTGCTCTAGCTGAACCTGTCTTGGCCATGACCGGTCGACCCTATTTGAATTTCTTTAACAACACCACTTGGCTCTGCACCAACTTTGTGTTAAATGTCGTTTTTATCCACTTTTATTCAATGGGCATTGTGGGAGCGGCTTGCGGTGCGTTTGTGTCGACCTTGTGTGTTAGCGCATTGCGCCTGGGTCAGATTTATCGACAATATGCCATATGGCCTTTTGACTTGAAACAGGTCAAACCGCTTTTTGCCGTAGCGCTCGCCTCGCTGGGCGGAGTTGTGCTGCGGGATGCGATAGCAGAGCCCGCAGTGGCCATGCCGGTCGCTCTTGGAACATTCGTATGCTTGTATGGGATAGGGCTTTCCTTCTTAGGCATAGAAGAAGAAGATCGCAAACTGGCGGCCAGAGTCGTGCGGTGGGTCGGGAAGCGACTGGGGCGTGGGAGCGGCTCCGTACGCTGAATATTCAGGATAATCAGATACCAGAAAGAAGGCCTTAATGCGCGCAATAATATTGGCAGCAGGAGCGGGAACTCGTTTGCGACCGCTTACGAACGATCGTCCGAAATGCCTCGTTTCAGTTGGGGATAAGGCACTGGTGGACCATCAGATAGATTCTCTGCGCTCAGTGGGAGTGTACGATATTGTTTTAGTCGTCGGCTGTAAGGCTGATCAGGTACGCGCGCACTGCGGCGACTCGGTGAGATATGTTGAGAACGCTGACTACCTCAGCACAAACAGCATTTACTCGCTGCATCTAGCATCTGCTGAACTGGATCGGGCCACCTTTTTATTCAACTGTGATATCCTCTTTCACAGAGATATTTTACAGTCAATGCTCAAAGCGCCCTATGCCAACGTCGTTGCCGCAGATGTCAGCGTGGAACGGGTTCACGGTGAAATGAATATCTGCTATGATTACGAGTGCTGTGTAACAGCTATAAGTAAGGGTCTCAACCCGCAGGATGCGCAGGCGCAGAGCGTTCAGTTGGTAAAATTTGATGCAGAGGGGGCCCAACGCGTGCGGCGCGAAATCAAGCGGCTAGTGGATGAAGATCACAAAGATGCCTACCCCACCGCTGCATATGGGCCCCTCATAGCACAGCGATCGCTGTATGCGGTGGAGGTTGGATCGTCTGTTTGGGGGGAAATCGATTCGATAGATGATCATCAGCACGCTTTGGAACGCGTCGTTCCTAGGCTGGGATGATGACGCGGCCGCAGGTGTGGATTGACGCGACCGAAGTTTCAGCCGGTCGGCAGTTGTGGGGCATGACGCTTGTCGAGCGGCAAGTGCGGGAGATGGCGCTGCGGGGCTGTGTGTATTTTCGCCTCTTTACGACCCATCAGACTACAGACCTTGTTACGGTTGTACGTCCTGATTTCCATCAACTCTACCAAGTGGAAATTGAGACGGTAGAAGTCGTCGCGGGCTGCGAAATATTCTCTCGGTTTGATCGGGCAGATGGGGGGCTTATTTTCCTGTCTGGAGATGCCGTTTACGACGGTCGAGTATTGGATTATCTAGTAGAGCGGGGTAGTGGACACGCCGTGAGGCAGGGCGCGCGTGGAACTCTATTCCTATCGCAGTCAGAGGCTGGCCAACTCGCCGAGCAGGCTACGAATTGGAATGAGGCGTTGACTTGGGCGACAGACCATCTGGCTAGCTGTTCGACGTCTGATCTCAATCCATACGTAGCGTCGCTGCGTTTGCACATGCCCGCCTACATATACCATTTGCGCGCCGAAGAAAATGTGCGGACCGTAGATCATCTGATGTATAGAAGAACGTTTAAAGGCGCGATCGATGGTATCGCGCGCTATGGTTATTATCATCTCGTACGCTGGATTACTCGTCGTCTCTCAAGCGGAACTACTGCGCCCAACTTGTATACCGTGCTGTCTGTGCTTTGCGTGTGGGGCGCGAGTCCACTGATTGCCTGGGGTTATGCAGGAGCGGGTTTGGCTTTGGCCTGGTGCGGGGTTATCCTCGATTCGGTCGACGGAAAGTTGGCACGTCTACGTCTTCATTTAAGCGATGCGATGGGCGATTTTGAACACGTGGCTGCCATGCCGGGACTGGGCCTGTGGTTCCTAGCAACAGGATGGAACCTGAGTGGCGGAGATCTACTTGCAGGAGAATTGGTTGTACTTGCTACTTGGCTACTTACAGTGCTCTTTTTAGCGGATAAGATATGTAGCGGGTTGTTTAAGAAGTGGGTGGGGAGAGAACTGTTTGATTATCGGCCCGTGGATGTGCTTTTCCACCTAGTTGCAGCACGGCGTAACGTCGCACTGCTATTACTCACGGTGGGGGCGTTGTGCGGCCAACTAGAGGTGAGCTTTTACGCGCTCATGGCGTGGATGGGGGCGACGTTTTGTTTCCACCTAGTGCGTTTTGTCTGGGTTGTGTTCAGTCTGCGAGCGGGGATGGAGGAAGGCTCTTAATATAGGCGATTATATCGCGGATCTCCGCATCGCTGAGTCGATCTGCCCCGAAAAACGGCCCGAATCGGCCGTCCTTAAAGATATATGCATTGGGGTCTATTCCAGAGAGAACGGAGCCCAAGCCATCGCCCTCTCGGATAACGCGAGCGTAGTAAGCAGGTTTCTGGTCGCGGGCCAGCGGTTTGGGGGCAATGCCCGCATTGCCGTTGGGGTGGCAGCTGTGGCAGGCCGCATAGAATAGCTCTTTACCACTCAAGCGATTGCCCCCTTCAAACCCTTTATACTCGCCTGTCGGGTCAGCTGCAGGTGCTAGGGCTAGAGGTGTTTCCAAAACACGCCGAGAAATCGACTTCAAATATGCTCTCAGATCCAGCTGTTGTTGGGCCGTTAGCTTGTCTTTGTTGCGCATGTAATGCAACACGCACACCACAGCCGCTTCGTCAATAGTGGCGTAGGCATCAGGGGCTTCCGGATTCTTGCCCCACCAAGTTGTTCGATAGTAGGCATTAAACAGACTGTGACCGGCTCTTATGAGACCATCATTATGCGTTTTTTCGTTAAAGTCGGTGTGACAGTGAGCACAGGATAGGCCGTTCGTGCTAATTGCAGGCGAGTAAAATAAACGTCGGCCGGCTTCAGAAGTCCCCGTAATGGTCATTTGAGCGAAAGAAGGCAATCCAAGCAGCACAATTACCCCAGTAATCATCGTTTTGCGCATACACTTTTTTGTAATATACATACTTTCACACAAAGTAGAATGAACCTCCGAGATGATTGAAGCAATATTAATGCCAATTGTTGTCTGCCCCGCTACCTGCTTTCCATGTGTTGAAGTATGTTCAGCTCTTAGAAAAGGAAGAATATTTTTCCTCATGATGGCATGCTTTTAGTAAATATGACCTCGTCATATTGTCAAGTAGAAAAGTGAAGGTTACATCGTGAATGGACATGTGCGCATTCGCGGCGCTACTGAAAATAACTTACGCTCCATTGACTTAGACGTGCCACATGGGCAGTGGGTTGCCGTTAGCGGCGTTTCTGGGTCGGGTAAGTCTTCGCTGGTATATGATGTGATATACCGGGAGGCGCAGCGGCGTTTTACGGCGGCCTTAGAAGCCGACAGAGGTGTGCTGTGGCGCGAAATGAGTCCCCCCCGCGTGGCTCGCTTAGAGGGCTTGGCTCCGGCACTACTGCTTAAGCAGGGAGTGACTAGTGCCAATCCGCGTTCCACTGTGGCGAGCCTGTCCGGTTTACACGACTACGCTCGCCTATTATATGCCCGCTTTGGCCAACCGCATTGTCTCCAGTGCGGAGCACCCGTGCAGTCGCATCGCTTTGATGAGGTTTATGAGACTGCACTTGGCTTACCCGAGGGAACGCGTCTATTGGTTCTGGCGCCGCGCCGCGTAGGGAATACGCGTGCGGGGCCAGATGTGTTAGAGTGGATCGACCGTTCGGGCTATCGCCGACTCCGCCTTGAAGGTGAAGAGGTTTTGCTCGAAGAGGTCGATCCCGAACTGCTGCGTCCGGGCGTGCGCATTGAGATCGTTGTGGACCGACTCGTGGTGAAACCAGAGTCTGCTCGGCGTCTGCATGGGTCGCTACAGGCCGCATTGGAAATGGCCTGTGGACAGGTCGTTCTCGCACCTTTGGGACCTGTGGAAGATAAACACTTTTCCGTAGAGCCCGCATGTGCCGCGTGCGGAACGCCCTTCACCTCTGTTGATTTGGCGCTATTCTCGTTTAACAGCGCGCACGGGGCCTGCCCAACATGCCGCGGGCTTGGTACTCGCACTGGGCTAAGCGCGGAGCGGATTTTTGACGGCTGGACACTTAGCATAGAAGAGGCCATTGGGCCGTTGTGGCAGGATTTCTCTCAGGGCAAGTTGCGGTCTAAAGTGGAGGTCTTCTGTGCGAAGGGGGAAGTGGATATAGATGCGCCGCTGGCGGATTGGCCTGTCAAAGTGCGGGATCTGCTGTGGACGGGGAGTTCTAGTCGCCCGCGATTTGTCGGTTTGCGCCGCCTGTTAGAACAAATAGCCGCCAAGGCAAAAGACGGCGAATTGGACTGGCTGGAAGCGCGGCTTGAGGATGCCAACTGTGCCGACTGCAGGGGGCAGCGTCTGCGTCCCGAAGCGCTGGCGGTAGAGGTCGATGGTCTGCATATGGGGCAGTTCAACGCAAAAACAATAGACGAGGCCCTGCGCTTTGTCGATGCCTTGGAATTTGCCGGTGTGCGCGCGGCCGCCGGCCAACAGATTTGCGGCTATCTCAGTGCTCGGCTACGTGTTCTTCAACAGCTGGGGATTGGGTATCTAACGCTGGGTCGGAGTGCTTCGTCTCTTTCCAGCGGTGAGGGTCAGAGACTGCGCTTGGCCGCTGCACTGGAGTCGAGTATGACTCAGATGCTTTACGTGCTTGACGAGCCCAGTGCGGGACTGCACGCGCGCGACGCGGATCTGCTCGCTGGGGCCTTAGAGCAGCTGCGCGACGCCGGCAATTCGGTGCTGGTGGTTGATCACGATCGGCTGCTTGTCTCGCGGGCGGACTGGCTCGTCGATATGGGACCCGGTGCGGGTGAATTGGGTGGCCGAGTCGTTGCCAACGGTCCGCCCGAGTCGGTGGCGCTTGGCGATTCGCTTACGCTACGCTACATGCGGGGTTTACAGCGCATTGAAGAAGGCTGCACGCGCGCTGTTGGAGAGCGGGGCTGGCTGCGGCTGTGCGGGGCGCGGGGGCATAACCTGCAGGTTGACGAGGTGCAATTTCCGCTGGGCAATTTGGTGGGGGTCAGCGGCGTATCCGGGTCAGGCAAGAGCTCTCTCGTGCACGAAACGCTCTATCCTCTGCTGGCGGCTCAGCTGCAGGGTGGAGAACGCAGGCCGTTGGCCTATCAATCAATCGAGGGGAACGAGCGCTTAGGGCGTGTCGTTGGTGTAGACCAGCGACCAATGGGCCGCTCTCGCCGCTCCAATGCGGCGACCTACACCGGCTTGCTGTCCCCAATTCGACGGCTTTATGCCGAACTGCCCGTGGCCCGTATGCGCGCTTATACGCCCTCTCATTTCAGCTTCAACGCACCTCAAGGCGCCTGTGAGGTTTGCGCCGGAAGCGGGATGCGCGCGAGCCAGCAGGGAGCGTACGCAGGGGGCGAATGCAGGAGCTGCGGCGGCCTGCGCTATCGGAGTGAGGTCTTAGACGTGTGTTTTCGCGACCGGCATATAGCAGACGTGTTGGCAATGAGCGTTGACGAGGCGCGTGCGTTTTTTGACGTCGTGCCCGACGTGTCGCGTCGGCTGGAGATGCTGGCCGATGTGGGCTTGGGCTATCTACGACTCGGCCAAGAGGCGACGAGCTTCTCGGGCGGTGAGGCGCAGCGCATTAAGCTGGCAGCAGAGCTAGGTCGTCCGCGGCAGGGAGAGACGCTGTATGTGCTAGATGAGCCGACAACGGGCCTGCACCTTGAAGATGTCCGCCTGCTACAGCATCTCTTGCAGCGCCTCGTAGACGAGGGCAACACCGTCATCGTGGTTGAGCACCACATTGAGTTTTTGGCTGCGGTTGACTGGCTGATCGATTTGGGTCCGGAAGGGGGTGCCACAGGTGGGCGGGTTGTGGCAGCGGGGATCCCCCGCACGGTAGCCTACATAGAGGCGTCGCATACCGGGACCTATCTGCGATCCTATTTCGAGGAGCTAGACCGCTCGGGTTAATTATGCGGTGCTGCAGATGGTCTATGGCCCATGGCAGTGCACGTATATGAGATTCAATAAATAGAGCAGGGAAGCGTACTAGGTATGGAATGGAAGGCGGTACAGCAGGCAATGCGCGAGCGAGAAATTGACGCTTGGCTGCTCTATGATTTTCGCGGTTCGAATCCCGTTTTCTGGCAGCTGGTAGGAGAGAAGCGCAAGACGACGCGGCGCGTTTTTCTGTGTGTCCTGCAGGAGGGCACGCCAAGAGCGCTGGGGTCGAGGGTTGAGCCAGCTGCACTGGAAGGCTTGGGATTTTCCGTAGGGCACTATGCGAGCCGGCAGGAACTCGTTGCAGGGCTGGCAGCCTCTGTTGAGGACGTGCGTCGCGTGGCGATGGAATACTATCCGGGGGGGGAACTGCCCGGCCTTTCTTGGGTTGATGGTGGCACGTTGGATCTCGTGCGCTCTTTAGGCGTCGAAGTCGTCCCTTCGGCAGACCTGTGTCAGGTTGCTTTGGCTACATGGGAAGAGGAAGCCGTGACGGCGCACGAGGAGGCCTGCGCGCAGGTGGCAATGGTTAAAGATGAGGCGTTTGAATATATACGCGAGAGCTTAGAGAAGCACGTCAATCCGACCGAATATGAGGTGCAGCAATGGGTCGCGGCGGCTCTCACCGGGCGCGGCTTGGAAATAGGCCATCACCCTATTGTCGCAGTGAACGAACACAGCGGCGATCCCCATTATGCGCCACAAGAGGGACTATGCGCAACCATTAAACGAGGCGATTGGATACTCATTGACTTGTGGGGGCGCCGTCCTGGAGAGGCCTATCCCTTCGCAGATATGACTTGGGTAGCCTACGCCGGATCTGAGGTGCCAGAAGTACATGCCCGCGTCTTTAGCGCGGTCAAAGAGGCGCGAGACCTAGTTGTCGAACGCGTGCAAACGGCTTGGAGCGCGTCTGAGACTGTGCGCGGTTGGGAGCTAGATCGCATCGCGCGCGATTACATTGAAGCGGCTGGATATGGCGCTTATTTTGTCCATCGAACCGGTCACAGCCTGGGCCCTGGTCCGACTATTCACGCACTGGGTGCGAATTTGGATGACTACGAGACGCGCGATGCACGTGAGATTTTGCCGGGCACAGGCTTCTCAGTTGAGCCCGGGGTTTACTTGCCCGAGTTTGGCGTGCGCTTAGAGATTGACGTTTACGTGGACCCCAAGGCTGGGCCCCGCGTTACGACGCCGGTGCAGCGCGCGCCTATCTTGCTGATTTGATGGCGTTGCTCGCCGTCGCGTTAGCTTTTATCATCTAATGTATCAATCCGTCATTTTGGAGATGCTATGACCCGGCCTTTCTACGTTTCAACTCCGATTTACTACGTCAACGCCGAGCCGCATATAGGTCACGCGTACACTACTGTCGTTGGCGATTTTCTCAAGCGGTTTTACCAGCTCGACGGGGCCGACGCCTATTATTTAACCGGCACAGACGAACACGGCGAGAAGATTTTTCAAGCCGCACGAGCAGCAGGGGTCGATTCTCAGGCTTTCTGCGATCGTATAAGTCAACGCTTTCGCGATGCGTGGGATGCCCTAGCGGTGGCCAACGACGATTTTATACGCACGACGGAGGAGCGCCACAAAGAAGTCGTGCGCTCGGTCTTGCAGAAAGTATACGACAAGGGCGACATATACTACGACGAATACGAAGGGCTCTACTGCGTCGGCTGTGAGCGGTTTATGACGGATAAAGAGCTGGTTAATGGAATGTGCTCGGACCATCGGAGTGAGCCAGAGAAGCGGCGCGAGGGGAACTACTTTTTTCGCATGGAAAACTATCGGGCATGGCTGCTTGAGCACATCGAAACCCATCCTGATTTTATTCGCCCCGAGGGCTACCGCAACGAAGTGCTAAGCATGCTGTCTGAGTCTATTGGAGACCTGTCTATTTCTCGTCCCAAAGAGCGCGTGCCGTGGGGTATTGAACTGCCGTGGGATGGTAAGCATGTAACGTATGTTTGGTTTGACGCGCTCATTAATTACGTATCGGCGCTTGAGATGCCCGACGGCGACAAGTTTGCCCGCTATTGGCCCGTCGCTCAGCATTTAATCGGAAAAGATATCCTCAAGGCCCATGCAGTGTTTTGGCCCACAATGCTTCGAGCTGCAGAGCTTACAGTCTATCAGCATCTCAACGTTGGTGGGTTCCTAATGGGGCCCGATGGGCAGAAGATGAGTAAGACTTTGGGCAATGTCGTAGACCCCTTTCAACTGGCCGAAGCCTACGGTGCAGACGCCCTGCGTTACTACTTGCTGAAGGATACGGTCTATGGCCAGGATAGCGCGGTTGGAGAGGCGATGCTCGTTGAGCGCTATAATGCGGATTTGGCCAATGATTTGGGCAACCTCTTGTCGCGCGTGCGCGCCCTGCTCGGCCGGCATTTGGACGGCGTGCTGCCGACGCCGGAACAGGGCGATCGCGACCGCGCGGTCATCGCAGAAGGCGAGGGACTTTTGAGTCGGGTCCGTCCGCTCGTCGATCAACTGCGTTTTTTTGAGGCTCTTGAGCAGGTTATGCGCTTTGTGCGTCACCTCAATCGCTATTTTAACGACGAAGAGCCGTGGAAGTTGGCCAAGGATCCAGATCAGCACATCCGGCTCGGCACCGTTCTGTACAATATTGTCGAAGGGCTGCGCGTCGCGTCGGTACTGCTAGAGCCGGCCATGCCGGGAAAGGCCCAACAGGTGCGTCGGGATCTGGGTCTTGATGATTATACCTTCGCCGATCTGGGCACGTGGGGACAGGCCCCTGCAGGGGCCCAAATACCGAAAAAAGCAGACATACTATTTCCTAAAAGAGAGCGAGAAGAAGTGGAAAAAAGCCAAGGATACGCTGCTGGAAAACCGGCGCCTCCCGTTAAAGAAGAAGCACGGGTCGACGAAGTCAGCATAGATGATTTTGCGCGAATTGCGCTTCGGGTTGCGCGCGTTATCGAGGCGGAAAAAGTGGAAAAAGCCGATAAATTATTGAAGCTTCACCTCGATGTAGGGAACGAAGAGCGCACGGTCGTGAGCGGTATTGCTCAGTGGTATCAGCCGGCGGATCTCGTGGGACGTCGCGTAGTATTAGTGGCCAACCTCAAACCGGCCAAACTGCGCGGGATTGTTTCTCAGGGCATGATTTTGGCCGCCGACGACGGAGAGGGTAATTTGGTTCTCGTTGAACCCAGCGGAGATATTGCGGTCGGGGCAGAGGTCCGCTGACTTTTTTACAAATGTTGGAATTCCGGTTGGGCAGCGCATCCCGTCTGCGCCGGGCCCTTATGTTATAAAAATCTCACCGTTTAATTACGAGCGGTGGACAAGCAAATGAGGGAGATGGTAATGGCACCAATACGAATGGGTTTTATCGGCTGTGGAGGCAACGCCCGCGGCCATATAGGTCGGGTTCTGGAAATGGGTGAATGCGAAGTGGTTTCCCTATGTGACAGCAGTGAAGGCAGTCTACAGGCGGCCTGTGAACACTATGGGGAAGACGTAGAGCATCTGCCGCGTTTTGTGGAATACAAGGAAATGTTGGACAGTGTCGAGATGGATGCGGTTCAGATCTCGACGCCGCATACGCTGCACTTTGAGCAGATTATGGCTTCGCTGGATAAGGGACTGCACGTGTTGAGTGAGAAGCCCATGGTGTGCACGGTGGATCACGCTCATCAGGTAATTGCCAAGGCCGAGGAAAGCGGAAAGGTGCTCATGGTTTCCTACCAGCGGCATCTCGGGGCCCAATACCGGTATGTGCGCAATCAGATTATGGCAGGGGAGCTAGGTGAAATTCAATTTATCTCGGCGCTGCAGGATCAGGGTTGGTATCGCGGGACAATGGGCTTATGGCGCCAGCAGCTAGCTCTTTCGGGCGGTGGCCAGCTCAACGATTCTGGCAGCCACCTGCTTGATATTGTGCTGTGGATGACCGGTCTAGAAGTCGAACAGGTGCACGCCTATATGGAAAATTTCGAATCAGAGGTGGATATTAACTCGGCGCTGAGCCTGCGGTTTCGCAACGGAGCGTTGGGCAACGTCTCTGTGGTGGGCAATTCACCCACGGGTGGGATGTGGGAAGATATCACTATATGGGGCAGCAAAGCCGTTATTTACATGCGCCAGGGCGAGATCGCCTACAAGACGCAGAATAGCAATGAAGTATACGAGGTGTCGAATCTGCCCGGGGGCACAACGCCCGATCGAAATTTTGTCGATGCCATTCTGGGCCGCGATGTCGTGCAGGTGCCGCCCGAATGCGGTCTGCGCGTGATTGAACTGACGGAAGCGGCTTGGGAATCGGCTAAGGTTAGAGCGCCCGTATCGGTGCAAATTCGCTAGGCGCTGCGCTAGGTGTCTAGTATATGCAGGGGCAATCGCTTTGCGAGGTGGCTGAGGTGAAAACGATGTATAGCGTTTGGAAAGTAAGGCTAACAATTACTGTAAGTAATTGTTTTTATTGTATATAAAATTATTTTAAATTGAGATTGACCGGAGGGTTTCTCTCTTGTATATTCAAGATAAGTCGGGTTCAGAAGATAAAACTTCTGTTACCGCTATGCTGAGGCCCAAGGCCAAGCGAATGGGTCATACCCGGCTTTGTGAATTGGCATAAACGTCGCGCAGGGTTGGTGCAAAATGACGCGTAGTGCGCGCAAAAGGAAAGGAGGTGGTCCATTGAGTAGTACTAGTACCGCAGGGAGGTTGATCACCTGATCAACTCCGGGTGTTTGACCACCTGGCCGGAGACACCCTGTCCTCTGGGATAGCAGTCTCTGGGAGTACTGCCGGGCGTATCCGTTTGGATACGCCCGGTTTTTTTGTGCCTGCTGGGCGGTTGCAGATGAGGATTTTTTTTGCAATATTGTCGCGCATCTTTTGGAGGTTTTTTATGAAACGCGTGGCCAAAGCTCAAGGGCGAGGCAATATATGGCTGGAAGAAGTTGATATGCCCAAAGTGGGCTCGACCGAAGTATTGGTCCGAGCGGAACGTTCTCTCATTAGTCGCGGGTCGGAGATTGGACGGCGCTACGATCGAGAAGAAGCCATCGATCCGCGTATTATGGGCTATTCTTTGGCGGGCCACGTCGTCGAAGTGGGTGCGGAGGTTGTGGATTTTAGCGTAGGTGACCGCGTGGCCGCGCTAGCTCCCCATGCTGAATATGTGGTGATCGAAGCGGTTGATTCACCTCACCGACCGTCTCTCGTTGCCGTAGGTTCCGAAGTTTCGAGTGAAGCGGCGACCTTCTGGCCTCTGGCTACAAGTGCGGTTATGTGGATGGAGCAGACTAAGGCGGGGGTAGATGACTGCATGGTAATCCAGGGACATGGACTGGTCGGATGCGGTTGCATGCAGGTGGCCAAGGCACGGGGCGTGGGATGCGTCGCGGTCGTTGATACGCTGCCCCTGCGCAGATCACTAGCCGACCGACTAGGTGCTGATTGGATCTTAGATGGCTTCGATGAAACGCTCGTCGAAAAGGTGCGCGAACTGACGCATGGAAGAGGGGCTGACGTCGTAGTGGAAGCCGTCGGTGGACGGGCGGGATCTGCCGCTTTTGCTCAGGCGCAAGATCTGGTTCGACGCGGTGGGCTCATTCAGGTGCTGGGACTCTACGAGAACGAGCCGCTCCCCCTTGATTCGGGAAAGATACAGGGCGTGCGTCTGGTCGGTGGCTATCTAGACCGCGGGGCCCGTCCCGCGGGCTCTGAAAAGGCGTTGGCGCTCTTGTCCACAGGGTCTATCCAAGTAGAACCTATGATAACGCACCGCTTCTCCTTCACAGAGGCAAAGCAGGCCTTTGATTTACTCTACAATGAGTTGGGTAAGACTATGGCTGTCGTTTTGGTATGGGACGAGGTATAGCAAAGGAGTTTTTATATGAGCAGAGAGATCCGCAGGTTATTCAGGACTCCCTATGGCGTGCCCAATGCGCTACAGGTGGTCAATGGACAGCTGTGGGTAGCCGATCAAATTACGGACCGGTTGGCCCTGATAGAAATAGCAGAGCCGTCGGAGTATGGCGTAACGCGTCTGGTGCGCGATATCTCAAGCGAATCTTCTAACACGAGCGGGATGGCGTGGGGAGGAGGGTCGCTGTGGGTGGCTGCCAACTGCCAGGCAACCTTATGGAGGCCAGCTCGTCCGAGTGATGCTCAACGGGATGAGGGGGCAATTTTAGAGGTTGATCCGGCTTCTGGCCATATGCTCCGCCGCTGGCCTGTGCCCGGGGGAGGCGGCGTGCACGGAATGGAGTATGACCCATATGAAGAGGGCATGGTGTGGATCACGACGCTCAAATCGCAAACGCTCAGCAAGGTGCGCGTCCAAGATTGGACTGTGCAGCACGTCATTCCTCTGCCCTATGGTCGAGCGCACGGTGTCGTACGCGTTGAAGAGGGCGTATGGGTTGTGCATACGGCTGATCGCGTGATCGTCAAGTTGGACTGTGCGGAAGGCACCGAGCTCGATCGGATTGAGATTCCACCGAGCGATCCCGAGCCCCACGGGCTATCGGCATGTGGAGATGATCTCCTATACTGCGATGCAACCTCTGGTTGGGTAGTGCAAATTAGCTTGTGAGGTGAGCCAAATGAAGCGCATTATGACGTCGAGCTGGAGCCTGCATCGCATGCTGGGTGAAGCGATGTACGACTGGTCTGAGATTCGCGGTGTGCCGAAGCGGTCGTGCGGCGGCTCAGGTACGCTCTCCCTACTCGAGGTGCCCGAAGAGTTGGCCAAGCGCGATATCGGTATGCTGGAGATTTGCCATTTTCACCTTCCGCTGACAGAAGAGACTTATCTTCGCGAACTGCGCTCCGAATTGGAGGCGCAGAAAATTGACCTGTATAGCGTGCTGATTGACGCCGGAGATGTGGCCCATCCCGACCCACAGCAGCGCGAGAGAGAGGTGGCCTGGGTGCGAGCGTGGTTAGGCCTAGCTGCCCAGCTGGGAGCTAGTCATGCGCGCGTCATTGCCGGTGCTGTGCAGCCGGTTGAGCGCGGACCGATAGAAGACGATCCGGCGGTATGTGCAAGCGCGGAAAGTCTGCGTGAACTGGCCCAGTATGCGCGTCCACTCGGAGTCCGTGTGTCGACTGAGAACTTTCGTTCGCTCGGATGTCACGTCGGTGCACTGTCGGCCCTGCTCGATCGATGTGAGGGAGAGGTGGATTTGTGTGCCGATTTCGGCAATTTTAAAGGACGCCGCAAATACGCCGACCTTGCTGCCATTCTACCGCGGGCCACGTCGGTACACGCCAAAGCTGATTTTTCTCCTGAAGGCCAAATCGACCGAGCCGACTTTATACGCTGTCTGGAACTTGCACAGGAGGCCCGGTTTACAGGGCCCTATTCACTCATTTTTTCCAGTCCCGGCGACGAGTGGGAAGGGCTCGCCCGCACTAGGACAGTCGTCGATCCTTTCATCGGAGGGTAGAGGCCATGTCACTAAGGGAAAAACCAACGGTCGTGCTCATTGGAGATTCCATTCGCATGGGGTATCAACCTTTCGTGACCGAGGCCTTAGCCGGGGAAGCTGAGGTCTGGGCGCCGGAGGAAAACGGAGGGGATAGCCGGAATGTCCTAGCGCATTTGGAGGCGTGGGTTATTGCTCGAGCGCCCCATACTGTCCATGTGAACTGCGGTTTACACGATGTGAAAAAAAGCTTCGAGACGGGTGTGGCACAGGTGCCTCTGGCCGAGTACGAGGAAAATGTGCATCGCATCCTAACAGTCCTCTCCAGTTTGGAGCGTACGCAGGTTGTATGGGCATCCACGACGCCTGTAGATGAAAAACTGCATCACGCCAACAAGGGCTTTGATCGTTTTGAAGCCGACGTAGATGCCTTCAACTGCTGTGCTCAATCGCTGTGTCGCAGACTCGGTGTCGAAGTGCACGATCTCTTTGCCGTCGTTGAGGGGATTGGTCGGAGAGAGATTCTGCGCGAAGACGGAGTGCACTTCACCGAAGTGGGAAGCCGTCTGCTCGGAGGCTCCGTGGCTAGCTGCGTCCGGAGGTATTTGACTAAATGAATGCCACTGTTGCCAGTAGGGGTGGTCTGGAGTGAGTTGGCCAACCCGGGTAGAGGTGCCCGATATGACTTTACGACCTACGACGCGTAACGGGAGAATCGCATCGTGAAGATTGCTATGCTGCACGGTCCAAGAGATTTGCGCATTGAAGAACACAGAGTGCCTAGCGCTGCTCTGGAGGACGACCAAATCTGGGTAGAGACGCTGGTTACGGGATTTAAGGTTGGCACGGATCGCGGAAATTATGAAGGGGCCGAACACGTCCCCGGAGCACCGGACTATCCGCGCTGGGTGGGCGATAGCAATCTAGGCGTCGTGAAGCGAATAGGCGCCGCTGTGACGCACTTTTCCGTGGGCGACCGCGTTGTCTCACGCTACCCACATCAGTCGGAATATGTTGCCCGCGAATCGGAGTGCATCGTGCGAGTGCCTGAAGGGGTCGATGCCGAAGATGCCGTTTTTGCCCATCTCTATGCGCTCAGTGCGCTGTGCTATCACAAAGCTCATTTTGTCTCAGGCGAACGCGTTGCGGTAGTTGGGTTGGGGGTGCTGGGTATGGGCGCTGTCGCCTTAGGGCCTCTGATGGGGGGACGCGTTGTGGGTTTGGGAAACAGCGCCGTGCGCTTAGACATGGCGCGACGTATGGGCGCCCATGAGACCCTGCTGTCGGATGATCCCGATTTGCAAGTAAAGATCGATCAATGGACAGGGGGCGAAGGCATTGATTTGGTTATTCTAACGGCCAACCCGTGGCCTGCTTATCGCACGGCCGTCGAAGTCGTACGGGACGGGGGGCGCGTTTCGATAGTCGCGCTTCCGGGACGCGGAGAAGCGCCCCTCGATTATAACCCACTTGATATGCGCTGGTTTTACGCAAAGGGGATATCGCTCATTGCGGTGAGCGGACAGTCTGGAGACCTCTATCCGGCTGAGGCCGATCGTTTTAGCGGAGAGGCGCTCTGTTCGCAGATGTTGGACCTTATGGCTGATGGACGCCTTAAGCCCAGCCAATTGGTGAGTCACCGCATGGCGTATACCGACATGGTGAAGGCCTATGAGATGGCTTATAAAAGGGCAAAAAATATGCTTAATGTCGTATTTGATTGGCAGGTGTAAAACGATTCTAATCGCATTGTGATAAGGGACAGACGCGGATAGGTTGCCGCTGAAGCCGCCCGTTTGAGCTCTGGTCACAGCGCGCAGATTTTATTAGGAGGTAGGTGTATGAGTGCACAGTTGTTGCCGACAACCAATGCGGATGGGCTGGCCGTCGTGCCTATGAGTGCTGCCCAGAAATACCTGTTTGATCTGAAGGGCTGGATTGCTTTGCCCGGTCTGCTCACAGAGGAACAGGTGGAATCTGTGCGTTCGCATCAGATGCGTTTCCTGTATGAACGCGATGGGCTGACTCCCGCAGAACGCGATAACCACGGTGGCCCTTCGCAGTTGCTTTTGGACCATCCAGTCATAGTGGGCGTTCTCAATGAGGTGCTGTCTCACCAGGCCTTGGCCACAGAGACGTGTTATGGTTTTCGCTACGATCACACCTATACGAGTCATCGGCAGGTCGGTCACGATAACTTCGCCCCGCATGGCGGTGGTGGCTATTTTAACTTTCGGGGAAATTCGCACATATACCAGATGCAGCCCGGTCGGATTCACTCCGGACTTACTCGGGTAGTGTGGGAACTCAACGAGGTGCAGGAGGGCGATGGTGGGACACTTTTTTTATCCGGTAGTCACAAGGCAGCTTTCCCGCGACCCGAAGAGTGGAGCGGCCGGGACAGTCCACTGTGGGAGACGTATTCCTGTCCCGCTGGATCAGCGGTAGTTTTTACTGAGGGTCTGTGTCACACGGGGCAAGAGTGGTCAAATGGGGAACGCGATCGCCTGAGCCTGTTTACCTGCTACGATACTGTTAACTCAAAGTGGGGTAAGGGATGTCCGCCGGCCGAAGTGATTGAGTCCATGCCGAGCCAGCGGCAAACGCTCTTTCGCGGTGCGTGGCACGGCATGGGCGAGGAGCCAGACATAAATCGCTATTACGATGGAGAGAACAGGGCTGTCTAATCAGAGTGCGAAGCGCCCAGCTGTCTCCACGGCCCTATGCTACATCCAGCACGTAGCGGCCTAGGGACGATAGTCGGGCCGGGCGGCCGTCTCTGTGCGCAAATACTGTCGCTGGTCGGTTTGCTGCTTGTACTCGCGCGCAATAAATGCACAGTGGAGCGTTCGGCGCTTCGCCCCGCTGCGGTTGATATAGGAGCTGTTCCAGACGTTGCCATTGAATATGGCAATGGTGCCCGCTTTGCCCAACAGGTGAATATGTTCGGGATGGTCGGCCAGTCCGTCTTCTACATAGTTGCCCAACCGACCGGCCTTTAAGTGATTGCGTGTCGCGCCGTTTTCCGCTGTAAAGTCATCCAGCATCCACATAGAATTTACGACGTGATACGGACCGCTCGGGATGCATTCTTGACCCGTATCTGAGTGCAGTGGCTGTAGTCCTGAACCCTTGAGCGGATCGTTCCCGTTGAGCGAGTGCAGCTTGAATGGGCGCTTCAACACGTGGTGAACCGCAGCCAGCAGAGGAGCATACAGTTACACCGCATCAAAGTAGGCGTTCTTATTTACCAGGTCTGCGAGTCTGCGTACGCCTTCGATTTGCGCGACTTCTTTGCCGGCTTCGGTCCCCTCACTGGCGTGAATTCGATCAAATGCTTCGCGTAGTTGATCGAGCCATTGTGAATCTATTGCGCTTTCCAGTAGGAGGTATCCATCCTTGTCTAATTGACGTTTCTGTTCCCCATTGAGTGCCTGGGGCTCTATTCCTAAAGCGCATATCTGCTCGTCCATATGATTTCTTTTATTTACGCGCTCTGTTCCCTAGCCGTATCGAGACTTTTCTCGGCAGCGTCGGGGAGCAGGGCCAGCGTGGCGCTAGACAACTCTACGATATGCTGCTGGGCGTGCTGTGCCCCCAGCAGCGTTTGTGCAATGCAGCGACGGGCTTGGTTTTTACTAAGAGTTATACCCTCTTTATTAAGAGTAGAAATAAGGGCTTCTCGCCATGCATTGTCTAATCGTGCGCGCCGTTTCTGTAGGATGTGCCGCACCAGCCCAATGGGCCCATTGGGCGGGGGGATATCCCGACGGATCAATGCCACCGAAGCTGCTTTGCCCTCCTGTATGCGCCCTTGGACAGAAAATACGCACTCGATGAGTGTCCGCGCTGGATTTGGGTGGGCGAAGAGGTCCGCTAGGGCGCGCTGAGGGGCATAGATGAGTAGGTGTGTTGCGTTAGAAATCAGGCAGGTATGCAGCGCGTAATGGGCATAGTCAGGATAGAGGTTGATCACCGCGGATACGTACCGAAGCACGGACCTGTCTCCTTTGCGGAGTCCCTGAAAATAGACGGACAGTGGTATAGAAGGAGACCACTGAGCAGCGTCTGGCGTGGGGGGGGGACCGACATACAGCGGTTGGTCTGTGGGCCATGCGGAGATGTGGGTACGTATTTGCTCAAGCAGAGGTTCTGGGACGGAGAGATGAGCCGACTCACGCGCGCTCTGACCCTGCGTATATATAGCGTCCCCAAAAGACTGACGCTGGGCCGCTGCCATACTGCGCCGGGTCGGGCGCAGTATGTAAAGATCGCTGCGTTGTCCTAGTGAAGGGGCGCCGGTATAGTGGTTAAAACGCGGCCATATAGCTTCGTTGAGTAGGCGTAATTGGTGGAGCACGCTCTGGACTTTATACCCCAAACTCGTTTGCTGTTCTCCATAGCCATAGGCGAGTACGATGCGCGTGAAGTCGCGCTGGTTTAACGCGCAAATTGCGCGCTGTAAAAAGAGTCCAACGCCGTCTTCGCTGTAAGGAGGATCCGTGAAGACTAGGTCAAATTGGTTCTGTAGGCTTGGGGGAAGCTCGACGCGAAAATCCGCAAAGAAAGTGCGAATCTGTGTCCCATGGGCTGCATTGAAACGGTCTATATAAGACAGCAGGCGTTCGTCTACGTCGGCGACGCTAACCACTAGGCTCGGTTTGAGCAGCGCCAGCGCTAGGCTCGTCATGTCGTGATCTCCCAACAAAAGAACGGATGCACCGCTCAGATCATACTGCTCTGTGAGGAAGAGCGCGCGTTTTAGGGCCGTTATCGGCGTTGCTCCTACATGATCTAAATGTCGATCGGGAGCGGGACGTTCGCTTAGGATCGTGCACAGATGTGGCAGGGTTGGATGGCATCGTGCTCGATCCTCCCACGGATCGGGCGGGAGGTTGTTGAGTGGGAAAAGGCGAGTAAATGCACTGCGATGCTGCGAGGATAGTCGAATTTGGCCGCGATCCTCTTGCGTGAAGGGCGTCAGCAGAGATAACAGCTGTCCCACGGCGCGGTGGGATAGCCCCGTTTCGGATACCAGCGCGTCTGCAGTGGTAAAATGCTCCCCGTTGATTGCGTTGATCGCGTGGCAAATTCGACTAAACTCTAAGCCCCACCGTCCTTGGAGGTGATCGCGAAGTTCTTCTATGGAATCTAACATGGTGCTCACACGTCTGATCAAATGGGAGATAAGTTCGTATGGTTCAGTGGGTAGAGATGCACTGAGAGTGCCGATCGCAGGACTGGGCACCTGATGAAAAGATAAGCGATTATCAGGAGCTGCGCTTGTGCTATATAGGCCCTTAGAATAGTATATGGCTACCCAATAATTCACTCTATGGAACTGCAATGAGCGACGAGAAAAAACTTTTCTTACTCGACGGTATGGCGCTGGTATATCGCGGTCACTTTGCTCTGATGCGTAATCCGCGCCTGACTTCGCAGGGCATGAATACTTCGGCTGTTTTTGCTTTTACCAACACGCTCTTAAGTATTATTGACCGTGAACAGCCCACGCATATTGCCGCCGTCTTTGATACGCCGGAACCCACGCACCGGCACAAGGCCTATGCTGAATACAAGGCACAGCGCGAGGCTATGCCGGAAGATCTAAGTCAGGCCTTGCCCTACGTTTTTCAGCTTTGTGAGGCGTTCAATATGCCCGTGTTAAAAATGCCTGGCTGGGAAGCAGACGATATCATTGGAACGCTGGCTCTGCGAGCCGAGGGAGAAGGGTTTAGCACCTACATGGTGACTCCAGACAAAGACTACGGGCAGTTGGTGTCGGAGCAGACGTTTATATACAAGCCGGGCAGAGCGGGGGATGAAGCCGAAATTCAGGGCGTGCGCGAAATTCTGGATCGCTGGGCGATTGCACACATTGACCAAGTAATTGATATCCTCGGCCTGATGGGAGATGCTTCCGACAATATTCCCGGTGTCCCCGGGATAGGAGAGAAAACGGCACAGAAGCTCGTGGCACGTTTTGGCAGCGTTGAAGCCGTGTTGGCAGGGGTCGACGAACTGAAGGGCAAGCAGAAGGAGAACGTAGAAAAGTATCGGGATCAGGCCTTACTGTCCAAGGAGCTGGTGACGATTGAGCGCGACGTGCCAATCGAGCAGGACTGGGACGCCATGGAGTACGATACGTGGGATCGACAAAAGCTAGCCGCGCTCTTTGTTGAGCTGGAGTTTAACACGCTCGGCAAGCGCGTGCTGGGGGAAGACTTCGCCGAGCTGGCCAGCGGGGGCGAGGCGGGGCCTCCCGTTGAACTCAAGACCATTGCCGACGTGGCGCATCGATACGAGCTGGTGGATACGGCCGAAAAGCGCAAGGATTTGATTCAGCAGCTTAGCGGGCTGGCAGCCTTTTGCTTTGACGTTGAAACGACGGGCCTCGACGTCAAGCGCTGCGGTCTGGTCGGTATCGCCTTTTCATGGGAAGCGCACGGGGGGTTTTACGTGCCCATGCCGGCAGAGCGCGCCAAGGCATTGGCCTTACTAGAAGAGTTTCGACCCGTATTTGAGGGTTCGGCCGAAAAAGTGGGACATAATCTAAAGTATGATCTCGGCGTGCTGCGTTGGCACGGCACCATCGTGTCGGGCCCCTTTTTTGATACGATGCTAGCGGCTGCGCTGATTGACCCGGACGGTCGTCGCGGTATGGATCACCTCGCCCAAACGCTCCTCAACTATCAGCCAATTGTGATCTCCGAACTGATTGGGGAAAAGGGAGATGAGCAGCTGGGCATGAACCTCGTGCCCCTAGATGAGATCGCAGAGTATGCGGTCGAAGACGCGGACATCACCTGGCAGCTGGCTGAACTATTCCGAGAGAACATTGAGGAAATGGGGCAGCGGCGCGTTTTCTATGAGATAGAGTGTCCACTCATACCTGTGTTGGTCGAGATGGAGCACGAGGGCGTGCGCATGGAGAGCGAAGTACTCGATGCGATGGCCCGTGATTTTCAGGATCACATCGAAGAGACTGCAGCACGGATTTACGAACTGGCTGGCGAACAGTTTAATCTAAACTCGGGCCAGCAGCTAGGCTCGATCCTCTTTGAGAAGATGGAGCTGGATCCCAATGCACGACGCACGGCCAAGACAGGTCAGTTTCAGACGGGAGAACAGGTGCTTCGTCGGCTTGCCTATCGGCATGAAATCGCGCAGCGGGTTTTAGACTACCGTCTGCATACCAAGCTTAAGTCCACCTATATAGACATGTTGCCCGGTACGGTCTTTAGCGAGACGGGGCGCGTACATACCAGTTATGAGCAGGCCGTTACGGCGACCGGGCGCATGCAGTCGCACAGTCCCAACCTGCAGACCATCCCGATTCGCTCGCAGCAGGGCCGCGAGATCCGTCGCGCGTTTGTGCCGCGTGGTGATGACTACGTCCTGCTCTCGGCCGATTATTCGCAAATAGAGCTGCGCGTGGCTGCCGAACTGAGCGCCGATGTGGATATGCTGCAGACCTTTCGCGAGGGGGGTGATATTCATATGACGACGGCAATGAAGATTTACGGCGTAGAGGCCGAAGGTGTTACGGATGATATGCGCCGGCAGGCCAAGACGGTTAACTTCGGTATCATATACGGCATCTCGGCTTTTGGCCTGGCCGAACGGCTCGATATCAATCGCTTTGAAGCGGCTGAGCTGATTAAGCAGTATTTCGCTCAGTATCCCGGGGTTGAGAATTATATTGATGAGACGGTGGAATTCGCCCGGGAGAAAGGGTATGTAGAAACGGTGACCGGCCGCCGCCGCTATCTTCGCGATATTAACTCGCGCAATGGGAACACGCGCAAGGGAGCAGAGCGCAACGCAATCAACACGCGGATACAGGGTTCGGCTGCCGATATGATTAAACTGGCGATGAGCCGAATTCACGATGAACTGCGTGGGGCGCAGAGTAAGATGCTCCTGCAGGTGCATGACGAGCTCGTATTTGATCTGCACGTGAGCGAAATGGACAGCGTGCCTTCAAAAATAGAGCAGGCCATGCGCGAAGCGCTGCCTATGGACGTGCCCATAGAAGTGGAAATGGGCAAGGGGCGCGACTGGCTAGAAGCCCACTAACCCCCGGCTTAAAGAAGAAAGGAACTTTGAACGCATACATGGAATATCCTGCAATTGAAAAGGGATTCGGCAGCGATAACCACGCAGGGGTTCACCCCGAGGTTTTACAGGCGCTGGTGGGGGCTAACGTTGGGCACGTGCATTCCTATGGCGACGACCGCTTTACACGCGATGCCGAGAGGCATATGCGCCGGCATTTTGGCCAATCCGCACAGCCTTTTTTCGTTTTCAATGGAACGGGAGCTAACGTCACGGCGCTGGGTTCGTTAACGCGTTCGTTTGAAGCGGTCCTATGTGCGGAAACCTCTCATTTGCACATTGATGAATGCGGTGCACCGGAACAGATCGGAGGGGTAAAGCTACTGACGCTGCCGACCGATGACGGTAAGATATCTCCAGACCAGGTACGTGCTCGATTGGGTGGGCGGCTTGACGAGCACCAGGTGCGACCGCGCGTTGTATCGATTACACAGACAACGGAATTAGGTACTGTTTACCGGCCTGAAGAAATGGCGGCACTGTCTGAATGTGCACGCGATTTGGGGCTTTTTTTACACGTCGATGGTGCCCGTTTTGCGAATGCGGCTGCGGCACTAGACGTGGAGTTGCGGGCAATTAGTGCAGATGTCGGCGTGGACGTGCTGTCTTTTGGCGGGACGAAAAATGGCCTGCTGCTAGGTGAGGCTGTCGTTTTTTTCAACGAGGCGCTAGCTGAAGACTATCGCTATGCGCGAAAACAAGGCATGCAGTTGGCGTCTAAAATGCGCTTTATATCCGCTCAGTTTTCGGCGCTATTAGAAGGAGATCTGTGGTTTAGGAGCGCAGCACATGCCAATGCTATGGCGAGGAAGCTCGAGTCGATGGTCCGAAAAATTCCCGGCGTAGAAGTCATGCAGAGAGCCGAAGCCAACGCCGTCTTTGCCCGTCTTCCCCAAGCCGTCATTCCTCTGCTGCAGGAACATTCCTTTTTCTATGTGTGGGACGCTGCGCGCGGCGAAGTGCGATGGATGACGTCCTTTGACACCACAGAAGAAGATGTACGGGCCTTCGTGGAACGCATCGCCTCGACAATGGAACAATTTTAAAAGGAGCATTGCGCTTGATCATTGATACGCATACCCATTTTTACGACCCCTCGCGTCCTCAGGGCGTGCCGTGGCCCAGCCCGGATAGCGGCCAGCTATATCGCACGGTTCTGCCGGAGCACTATCGCGCGCTGGCCGAACCCGAAGGAGTAACCGGCACGGTGGTCGTGGAGGCTAGTGCCTGGCTGGAAGACAATCAGTGGATCCTAGACTTGGCTGAGGCTGATCCCTTTATCGTCGGGCTGGTGGGACACATCGATCCGGCGCGGGACGCATTTGCCGATGAGCTGGCTCGCTATGCCGATCATCCGCGTTTCTGCGGTATTCGCTGTGGTTCAGGTTACTTTACCGCAGAGCCGGAGGGCGATTTCTTACGCGATATGGCGCTGTTGGCCAGTCGCGATTTGGTGCTGGACGTGCTGTTGGGAACGGATCAGTTCCCTACGCTCATGACGCTTGCCGAGTCGCTGCCTGCGCTGCGCATAGTCATCAATCACATTGGGCACGTGCCCATCGACGGTTCGTTACCTAATGAAGCATGGGTCGCGGGCATTGAACGACTGAGCCAGCACGACAATGTTTATATGAAAGTCTCAGCAGTTATGGAGCAGAGCACGCAGCAGCCGGCACCGACAGAGGATGGCTTTTATGCACCCACCCTCGAAGCGCTGTGGCAGGTGTTTGGCGCGGAGCGGCTGATTTATGGTAGTAACTGGCCGGTATGCGAACGGGCGGGCAGTTTTGCCGATGCATTTGCGATTGTGCGCCGTTTTTTCGACGGCAAAGGACCAGTCGCGGCGCAGCGATATTTTGGTGGAAATGCACGCGCTGTCTACCGGTGGGGCTAGTAGCCTAAGGTTTTATCTACGGTGCTCAAGAGCGGTTGCCCCGCGACATAGCGGCGGAGGTTTTCTAGGACGAGCTCTTGGTTTCGGCCAGCCCTTTCTGGAGCATTGCCGGCCATGTGGGGCGTGATGATCGCGTTGGGGCAAGACCAGAGTGGATGATTGCCCGGCAGGGGTTCAGGGTCGACTACGTCGAGCCCGGCGCCGCCAATAGATCCCTCGTTTAGTGCGTCGACTAGCGCGTCGGTTTGCACCGTCTGTCCGCGTCCGACGGTGATCAATAGGGCGCTTTTTTTCATAGTGGAAAACGCTGCCGCATCAAAGAGGCCCTCTGTCTCTGGGGTGTGTGGCACGGTTACTACGACGATGTCGGCTTGTTTGAGCATTTCGTCAAATCGATCCATTCCCCACTGCGTGGTTTCGCCGTGGGGCTGGGGGTGTCGACGAACGGCAAGGACGTCCATATTGAAAGCGCGCGCGCGCTGAGCAAGGGCGGTGCCCACGCCGCCGTAGCCGACTATCCCAAGCGTCTTACCGCCCAATTCATACGCGGATTGGGCTCCATCTGATCCGCTATCCCAGCGGTTGAGACGCACATTAGCGGCGATCCCGCGCGTCAGAGACAGGATGAGCGCAAATGCGTGTTCGGCCAGTAGTGGGCCTATGGGACTCCCTTTGGCACAGGTCATTATGACGTCAGAAGAGAGGAATTCTGGACATAGTAACGGGTCGACTCCGGCACTAGAGCAGTGGAACCAGCGCAGGCGAGGGGCCCGTTTGAGGTAGGCTGGAAAGCCGCCGCCGAGCCAGCCCATATTCATCATGACGGCTATTTCCGCATCGGCGCTAGCTGCCAAGAAAGCTTCCTCGTTCTCTGCTTGCACGATTTTCAAGTCGGGTGCAATCCGCAGAGCGGCCTCTCTATCAAGCGGACCTCGCAGGACCATTTTCATAGCAACATTACCTCGGTTAGATTAAAATACTTGAGTTGATTCACCAAGCGTGTTATATAGAGGGGCGATACTCACGGCGCGTGAATCCTCGGCGCCTACCGCGCCGGGAAAAATAGCGGTTGGCTAATGGGGTGACAAGGAAAAATGCACGCATGCTGAGTAGGACGATTGGTCATTCAGGTTTGTTGCGAACGTTTAATGTTATCAGAGAGTGTTTACGTCGTCGTGCTCTTTACTATGGAGGATGAATGTGAAACTATTAAAATGTGTCGTGCGTCCCAATGCATTGGAAAAAGTAAAAGATGCATTAAGCGAGTTGGGTATCATGGGTATGACGGTCACTGAGGTAAAGGGATTTGGGCGTCAGAAAGGACACAAAGAGCTGTATCGTGGGGCCGAATATACCATCGATTTCACGCCCAAATTAGAAGTTGAGGCCGTCGTCGGAGATGATCTTGTCGAGCCAGCTGTCGGTGCCGTGCGCGAAGCGGCAAACTCGGGTAAGATTGGCGATGGCAAGGTCTTTGTTTTGCCCGTTGATGAGGTTGTTCGAATTCGTACTGGGGAAACGGGTGATGCTGCGATATAAGCTAATTGCATAAAATACTTACCTAGGCCGCTCTCCCATTACTCGGGCGAGCGGCTTTTCTGTATACGGAGAGCTATGTCTACATACCGTCTGCGCGCGCATTATTACCAGCAGTTTGATGCGGATTTTTCTCTCAAAGTGCCCGCAGAGGGTTACGGAGGGTGGCAAAGTGAGGATGTCGATCTAGCGCGGGGGCATACGGCGCTGGTTGTTATGCATGCATGGGATACAGGAGAGCGTGAGGATTTTCCCGGCTGGCACCGAGCCGTGGAATATATGCCGCGCGCTAAACAGATTGCCGAGGAGGTTTTCCCTCCTTTGTTGACGGCCGTGCGAGATTCTGAACTTCCCGTCTTTCACGTGGTCGGTGGAGGGCGTTACTACGACCAGTATCCCGGCTATCGCCTGGCCCTTGCTCAGGCCGGAGAGCCATTGCCCATGCCTGATCAGGCGGTTTCTGATCCGATTATGAACCGGTTACGGGCGCTGCGCAATGATAGAGTCTTTGTGGGCCAGCACAACCGAGAGGATGTGCGCAGGGGGTTTGCCGAACTCGACTTCATGGAAGAGTCGCGTCCGGTCGGAGATGAGGGTGTGGCCGAAAACGCGCAGCAACTTTTTGCTCTCTGTCGAGGGCGAAATATAAACCACCTTATTTATGCAGGTTTTGCCATTAATTGGTGCTTGCTTCTTTCGCCGGGGGGTATGGCCGATATGAGCAAGCACGGGCTGATGTGTTCGGCGCTGCGTCAGGCGGTGACCGCTGTAGAAAATAGAGAAACTGCGCGCGAGGAATGGTGTAAAGAAATTGCGCTTTGGCGGGTGGCGCTGGCGTTTGGTTTTGTGTTTGACGTAGACGATTTGATCGCTTCGCTTACCAACTGACCACGCTGCCGAGTGCGCGTTCCCTATGTCGCAATAGGTCCTGATTGTTTATGTTTTTATCCGTGAATAACCTTTAAAAGCACAAAACGAGAGGATTATATGCCGATTGTTAACTTCGAGCGCTACTGCGAGATGCTCGACAAAGCAAATGCCGGTCAGTACGCATACCCCGCCATCAATATTTCTAATACGGATACGTTAAATGCGGCTATTGAGGGTTTTGTCGAGGCTGGTAGCGATGGTATAGTGCAGGTTTCGACTGGTGGCGGCGAGCACGCTTCGGGAAATCTGAAAGACGCCGTTCTCGGCGCCATTTCGCTAGCTGATCACGCGCACCGAATCGCAGACCGCTATGATATAAACATTGCCCTCCATACGGACCACTGCACTACGGAAAAAGTGGATTCTTTTCTCAAGCCGCTGATTGCAGAGACAGCGCGCCGCCGCGCTGAGGGCCAGCCCAATCTCTTTTCGAGTCATATGTACGACGGCAGCGATCTACCGCTGGAAGACAACCTTAAGACGGCTGTTCCGCTGCTGGAGCTGTGCCGTGAC